>DASSLZ010000038.1:0-3802 GCA_035689165.1 Candidatus Eiseniibacteriota bacterium
GTTCCAGGGCGGCCAGCGGATCTGGGACATCCGGGGCGCGAGGGCACGCGACGCCGCCGCCGAGGCGGGGATCGTGAACCAGCAGTTCGTCGCCACGCTGAACGCGAAGCAGCAGTTCTTCAACGTGCTCGCCGCGCGCGAATCGCAGATCGCGGCGGCCGCCCAGCTCGAGCAAGCCGAGCAGCAGCGTCGCACGTCGGTCGCGCTGGCGCGCGCGCGGCAGGCCACGCGCTCCGACTCGCTCCGCGCCGAGATCCAGGTTCGAAACGCGCAGCTCGCCGTTTCAGACACACGGAACTCCCTCGAGACCTCGGAGGCGTCGCTCACGCGCGCCGTCGGCGCGGACGAGCTGGTGACGGCGGCTCCGGGCGATACCCTGTCCGAAGGACTGGCCATGAGCGACAGCGATCTCGCGGCGCTCGCCGAGCGGGGCCCGCTGGTCACGCAGTCCGAATCGCTGCTCCGCGCCGCGCGCGCGGCGAACACGATGGCCTGGACCGACTACCTGCCCTCGGCAAGCCTGAGCTATTCGCGCGGCGGCACCGGGGACGCGGCCGACCTGCGGGTGCCGAGCGACCTGCGCTACACGGGCGCGCTTCGGCTCTCGTTCTCGGTACCGATCTTCGACCAGCTGCAGCGCGAGGAGCGGCAAGTCCAGTCCTCCGTGGCGGAGGACAACGCGCAGGCAGAGCTGCGGGACGCGCGCCTCGCCGCGCGCGAGGGGATCGTCCGGTGGCTTGGCACGTATCACGTCGCCGGCGAGAGGGTCCAGGCACAGATCGCCACCGTGGAAGCCGCTGAGGAAGACCTGCGCGTCCAGCAGCAGCGCTATGCCGTCGGCGGCTCGACCCTGCTCGACGTGCTCACGTCCCAGACGCAGCTCAACCAGGCGCGCCGCGATCTGATCCAGGCGCGCTACGACCAGCGGGTCGCGAAAGCCCAACTCGAAGCCCTGGTCGGCAGGGGCCTCTAGAGGAGACTATGAGCCGCTCATACCGCGAACCCGAAGCCCGGGAGCCCAGCCCCATCGTTCCGGGAGCGCCCGAAACCCAGCCGCCCCCAACGTCCAGGCGCGGCGGCGGCGCTGGCCGGTTCCGCATGAACCGTTGGGCCGCGACCGCGGCCGGGGCCGCCCTCCTGCTCGTCGTCGTGATGCTCGCGCGCGGGGCCGGCAAGAAGAACGCGTCCGTCGCCGAGATTCCCTTCGAGCCGGTCTCGCGGCGCGACATCTCGCTCACGGTGGAGGCCACCGGAACGGTGGAGCCGATCGACCTCATCGAGGTGAAGTCGAAGGCATCGGGACAGATCATCCGCATGCCGGTGCAGGTCGGCTCCCTGGTCAAGAAGGGCGACCTTCTCGCGCAGATCGACCCGCGCGACGTCCAGAACAGCTATGCCCAGACGCTCGCCGCGCTGCGGGCCGCGCAGGCCAAGGCGACGATCTCCCTGGCGCAGAAGAAGCGCTCCGACAATCTGTACGCGCAAGCGGTGATCACCGCGCCCGAGCACGAGGCGGCCACGCTCGACTACGCGAACGCGCAGGCGGCCGTGGTGAAGGCGCGCACCGATCTCGACCTTGCGAGCCAGCGCCGCGAGGACGCCACCGTCAGCGCGCCGATCACCGGCACCGTTCTCGAACAGACGGTCGCGAGCGGCACGGTCATCTCCTCGGCGACCTCCGCCAGCGGCGGCACCACCCTCCTCAAGATGGCCGACCTGAGCCGCATCCGGATCCGCGCCCTGGTGGCCGAGAGCGACGTGGGCAACGTGCGGCCCGGGCAATCGGCGACGGTGACGGTGGACGCCTTCCCCAACCGGAGCTTCCAGGGGACGGTGGACAAGATCGAGCCCCAGGCGGTGGTGCAGCAGTCGGTCACGATGTTCCCCGTGCTCATCTCGATCTCGAATGAGGACGGGCTCCTCCTGCCCGGCATGAACGGCGAGGTCTCGATGCTGATCGAGCAGCGCCAGGACGTGCCCGCGGTCCCGGTGGACGCGGTGCGAAGCGCTCGCGAGATGCCGGCGGTGGCGGAGCTCCTCGGGCTGAAGCCGGAGAAGGTGAAGGAGTCACTCGACAAGCAGACCGCCGCGATGGCGGCCGCGCGGCGGGCGCGCTTCGCGGCGGGCGGCGACTCGGCGCGCGGCGGCGGTGGCGGCGGTGGCGGTGGACGCGGTGCGGACCAGTGGAGCGGACGCGGACGCGGCGGCTCCGGAGGCGGAAACGGCGGCGGCTTTGGCGGTGGCGGTGGTGCGGGTGGTACCGGTGGTGTGGGTGGCGGCGGGAATGGCGGCGGCGGTGGTGGCGGCGGCTTCGGCACCGGCGCGGGCGCCGGCAGGGGACGGCGCGCGCAGGCGGTATTCGTGAAAACCGCGAACGGCATCGAGCCGCGGATCGTCCGGCTCGGGCTCTCCGATTTCGACTACGCGCAGATCGTCGACGGGCTCAAGGAAGGCGACCAGGTCGCGCTCCTGAGCGTCGCCGAGGCGCAGGCGCAGCGCCAGCAGGCGAAGAGCCAGATTCGCCAGCGCATGGGAAGCGGAGTCCCCGGACAGCCCGGCGCGGGCGGCGGAGGCCGCGGAGCGGGGGTCGGAGGCCGCGGCGCGGGTGGCGGCGGTGGCGGCGGAGGAGGAGGGCGCTGAGATGCCGATCTTCGAGATCGTGAACGTGGCGCTCGAGGCGCTCCGGATCAACAAGCTCCGTTCGTTCCTGACGATGCTCGGGATCGTGATCGGCGTCGGCGCGGTGATCGCGATGATCGCGCTGGGGCGCGGAGCGCAGGAATCGGTGAAGCAGCGTATCTCCTCGCTCGGGACGACCCTGCTCACCGTGTTCCCCGGACAGCAGCGTGGAGGCGGCGGCCCCGTGGCTTCGGCCACCGACAGGGCGCCGCTCACGCTGGACGACGCGACGGCGCTGGAGGAGCGTGGCCGCTCGATTCTCGCCGTTCAGCCGGAGATGTCGCGTCAACTTCAGATTCAGTACGAGAACCGGAACACCAACACCAATGTCGTGGGGGCGACCGCGAATTACCTCGAGGTCCGGAAATTCACGATGCAAGCGGGACGGATGTTCACCGAGAGCGAGGATGCCGCGCGCCGTCGCGTCGCCGTGCTCGGCTCCCAGGTGGTGCAGGATCTGGGCGCGGCCTCTCCCGAGCTCCTGATCGGCGAGCCGATCCGGATCGGCGGTACCCAGTTCGAGGTCGCGGGGGTGCTCGCCTCCAAGGGAGGAGGCGGCTTTCAGAATCCGGACGACCAGGTGCTCATCCCCCTGCAGACCGCGCGCTATCGCCTCATCGGGTCGGACCGCCTGCGTTCCATCTCCGTCCTCTCCACCAGCGAGGAGGACATTCCGGTCACCATGGCGGAGATCTCCAAGATCCTCCGCCGGGAGCACCGGCTCCCCACCGGCCGCGAGGACGACTTCACGATCCGGAACCAGGCCGACTTCCTGACCACGCTCGGCGAGACGACTCAGGTCTTCACCGCGCTCCTCGCCGGCATCGCGGCCGTGAGCCTCCTGGTGGGCGGCATCGGCATCATGAACATCATGCTGGTTTCCGTGACGGAGCGGACGCGCGAGATCGGCGTGCGCAAGGCGCTGGGGGCCACCCAGGCGAACATCCTGACCCAGTTCCTGATCGAGGCGGTGGTCCTCTGCCTCCTCGGAGGGGTGATCGGCATCCTGTTCGGGGCCGGCACCGCCGTCGTCCTCCGCAAGGCCTTCGGCTGGACCACGTCGGTCGGCCTTTCCTCGGTGCTGGTCGCTTTCATCTTCGCGGGCGTGGTCGGCGTGGGGTTC
>DASSLZ010000039.1:0-3126 GCA_035689165.1 Candidatus Eiseniibacteriota bacterium
CCCAGCTGCTGTCCAGGACCGTCGAGCCGTCGAGAGCCGTCGCCACGTGAAGCAGCCCCTGCCGCATGTCCAGCCTTCCGAAGCGGCTCTGTTCGAGGGCCACGGTCGCCACGACCGTCGCGCGCGGGCGGCTGAAGCGCACGAGAAGGCGCGACGTGCCCGCGAGCGCGCCGCGAGGCATCCCCTCGGGCGCTTTCCACCACGGCACCGCGGCCGGATCGAGGCCGTGAAAGGTGATCGAGGCCTGGAGCGGTCCCCCGGGTCCCAGCGCGAGGACGCCCCCTCCGGTCGCCTCGGCGCCGCGCACGCGGACGCGAAGCCCCGAGAAGGTGACCCGCTTGGGCGCGAGCGCGGCCGTGACGGCGAGCGTATCGAGGGTCTCCTGGTTCACCGTTCCCGCGAGGCAGGCCGTGGCCTTGCCGTCGGTCGGCGTTCCCTCGAAGGAGATCTCGCCCGCGAGCCGCCCGTCGGTCTTGCCTGCGCCCACCAGTCCCGAGACGTCCCCCAGGCGAAGCGGATCGAGACGGAGAAGGCCGTCGGCCGCCCGCCCGGCGCGCAGATCCCAATCGACGCTGCCCCGCACCCGCGAGTCGCCGTAGGCCACGACCAGCGGGTCCACCCGGAGCGAGGATCCGATCACGGTCATCCCGCCGCTCGCGCGCACGCGCCCCCGCGAGCGGGCCGCCGGGTCGGGCAGCCCCGAGAGCTCGTCCAAGACCAGCGTGGACTGGCCGGGGCCCACGGTCAGCACGCCGCGCCCCTGCACCTGGGTGAAGCGGAGATTCCGCCAGTCGAGCGAGAACACGCCGTTCTTGGCGGCGATCGCGACCCGGGTGGTCCCGCCCGTCCCCCGTCCGGACGGGTGCGACGCGAACTTCGGAAAGACGATGCGTCCCGCGCGGTCGTGCACCACGCGAACGGTCAGGGAGTCGATGACCGCGGTGAGGCTCCGGTCCTTGCGGAAGAGGATGCCGAGCAGGTCGTAGTCCACCCGGACGTTCTTGGCCGACGCCCAGGTGACCTCGCCGTCGGCGGTCTTCACCATCAGCCGGGGCCGCTCGAGGATGGCTCCGCGGAAGAGGGTGCCCGAGACCCGGCGCGCCTCGATCCGCGTGGAGTCGGTGCCCACCTGGTGATTCAGGATCGCGACCAACTGGCGCGAAAGAGCCGGATCGCCGCCGGAGAGGAGCGAGGTGAGCACCCCGACCGCCGCCGAGACCACGAGGAAGGCGAGGACGATCCCCACCACGAAGAAGCGGAGCGCGTGAAAGCCCCAGCCGCGGGGAGCGGGAGCGGGCGGCGCGGGAATGTCGGTGGGTTCCGCGGTCATCAGAACGCCTGGCCTACGCTGAAGTGGAATTCGCCTCGGGACGTGGCCGGGTCGCGCTGGTCGGGTCGAGCCATCCGGAGCTTCCACCCGTAGTCCAGCCGGAGGGGTCCCAGGGGCGTCGCGAAGCGGATCCCCAGGCCGGCCGTGTACCTCATATCGTTATACCCCGCCCGGTCGCCGAAGCTCAGGAGATTCCTGGCATGAATATCGGTCGGCCGCTCCCAGACATTACCCCCATCCAGGAACGCTTCGGCCCCGAAGGGTCCGAAGAGCCTGTGGCGGATCTCGGCGTTGAAGAGCAGGAGGATTCGGCCTCCCACGCGAATGGTCGGAAGCGGGTTCCCGGCCGAGTCCGCCTGGGTTCTCGTGCCCAGCTCGTTCTCCCCGTATCCGCGGAGCGTGTTCGCCCCGCCCAGGAAGAATCGCTCTTCCAGGGGAATCAGGGAGATCGGATTCGCACCCGCGCCCGGCGCCGCCCGCTGGGCCGCCTGCGGGTCGATCGCGCCGAAGCGGATCCGGAACGCCGCCGTCGTCTTCTCGTTCACCGGAACGAAGGCCACGGCCGTGCCGGTGTGCTTCAGGAACTGCGCGCTGCCGCTCAGGGCGCCGCCCACGAAGGCGCTGGTCCCCAGGAGATCCGTTCCGTACCGGGGATCGAAGGGATTGTCGCGCGTGTCGCGCTCCAGGCTGCCGACGATCCGGTTGATCGTGTAGCTCTGGATCTCGGCTCCGCTCGTGGAGAGGAGGTTCGTCGTGTCGGAGACCACGTTCCGGTGCTCGTACGAGAACCGGCTATGGGTATGGAGTGTGAAGTCGTAGGACAGCGCGGCCGACCCGCCGTAGGCGCGATACGGAGGGAATTCCTGGTCGTTGCTCGAGGGGGGCCGGATGTGTTCCGCGTAGCCTCCGACCGTCGCCGCGACGCGGAACCCGAAGTTCCACGGGCGCGTGAGCGAGGCATCGATCCGGCTGTCCCCCAGGCGCGCCGCCTTGGGGTGGAGCTTGAAATACGGGAAGTGGACGTCGCCCTCCGTGGAGCGGCGCACCCGCACGCCCAGGAGCCCGTTGGCGACCAGCCGAACGCCGTCGCGCCAGAGATTGCGCTGGCCGAGCTGCGTGGTCAGGCGGAGCTGGTCCACGGTGCCATAGCCGACGCCCATGTCGACCCAGCCCATCTTCCGCTCGCGCACGTCCACGATGACGTCGGCGGTCTGTCCCAGGCTGTCCACCTCGCTCCGGTCGAAGCGCACGTCGGAGTAGAACCCGGTGTCGTAGATGCGCTGCTGGCTTCGAAGCAGCTTGGAGCGCTTGAGGAGGTCTCCCCGGCCGATCGTGAACTCGCGCCGGACGAAGCTCGGCTTGGTCACCGACGTCCCCTCGACGATCACCGAATCGAGGTGGGTGGCCGGACCGGGCGCGATCCGGTAGACGATCGAAGCACCGCTCGTGTCCACTTCCAGGGAGTCGCGCACGATCGCGGCCACGTAGCCCCGCTCGGCGTACTCGTTGTGCACCGCTTCGCGGCTCAAGTCCTGCTTCGGGATGTCGAGCGGATCGCCCGGCTTGAGCTCGAGGACCTTCCGCAGCCTCTCCTCCGGCAGGGGTCCGGTCCCCTCGAAACGGACCTGGCGCACCCGGGCGCGCGGCCCCTCCGTGAGATAGAAAAGGACCTGGGCCTCGTTCCCTTTCGCGTCGAAGCGGAGCGGCACGCTGTCCACGCGCGCCTCGATGAAGCCGTGGCGCCGGTAGTAGTCCTGAAGCGTGAGGCGGTCGAAGCGGATGTAGTCGGGGCGGAG
>DASSLZ010000040.1:0-4753 GCA_035689165.1 Candidatus Eiseniibacteriota bacterium
GGGCCCCCGCGCCGCGCGCCATGCCGGCGGCGGCACGCGCATCCCCCTCGAGGTTCTCGCCGTCGCTCACGAGGAGGACCGCGCGCGGCCGCTCCCCCGGACGACGCAGGAGCAGCGAGGCGAGCCGCACCGCGCCCGCGACGTTGCTTCCGGGCTCGTCCAGGTCCTCGGGCACGGCGGTCTCGACCACCGACTCCAGCCCCTGCGTGTCGGTGGTGAGGGGGCTCAGCACGCGCGCGTTCCCCGCGAACTCCACGACGCCGATGCCCGAGCCCTCGAGCGCCGAGAACAGCGAGAGAAGCTCGCGCTTGGCCGCGCGCAACCGGTCGGGACGGACGTCGCGCGCCTCCATGCTGTGGGAGAGGTCGAGCGCGACCACGAGATCCACCCCGCGCGAGGTGGTGGTGACGAGCCGGAAGCCGGCCTGAGGGCGGCCCATCCCCGCGATCGCGAGAGCCGCCGCGAGGAGCAGGAGCGCGTGCCGGGCCCAGCGGACCCCGGCCCCGGGCGTCTGCGCCCGTCCGCGGAGCATGCGCGGCTCGCCCAGCATCCGCTCCAGGCGCGCGCGCCGCCGCTCGGCGAACCACAGCGCGAGCAGGAGGACGGGCACCAGCCAGAGCAGCGACAGCAGTTGAGGTTCGGCCCAGCGCACGGATGGCCTCCTACGGGTAGCGGCGGAGCCAGGTGGCGCCGAGGAGCACGTCGAGGGCGAGCAGGATGAGCCCCGCGCCCAGGAACTTCGGCCCCGCTTCGGCCCATCGAGTGTACGAACGCATCTCCACGCGCGAGGGTTCCAGGGCGTCGATCTCGTGGTAGACGCGGTCCAGGAGCTCCGCGGTGGTCGCCCGGAAATAGCGACCGTGCGTGGTGTCGGCGATCGTCTTCAGCGTCGTCTCGTCCACGTCGGAGCGCACCCAGACGTAGTGCCGCCCCAGCACCGGGTCGTCCACCGGGAAGGGCGCCTGCCCCTGCGTCCCGGCGCCGACCGTGTAGACGCGAACGCCCACCGCGGCCGCGAGCCGCGCCGCCGTGACCGGATCCACCGAGCCCGCGTTGTTGATCCCGTCGGTGAGAAGGACCAGCACCCGGCTCTTCCCCTTCGTCAGCCGAAGCCGTTCGGCGCCGAGCGCGATCGCCGAGCCCACCGCCGTCCCGTCGGGAAGCATTCCGAAGTCGAGCCCGTCGATCAAGGCGTTCAGCCCGTCGTAGTCCAGCGTGACCGGCGAGATCAGCTCCGCGCGGCCCGCGAACGCGACGAGGCCGATCCGGTCGTGCTCCCGCCCGCGCACGAACCGCTTCGCCACTTCCTTGGCGACGAACAGGCGGTTCTGCGGGCGGAAGTCCTCGCAGCGCATCGAGCCCGACACGTCGATGGCGAGCAGGATGTCGATCCCCTCGCTCACGATCTCGCGCACCTCGCGCCCCGCCTGGGGACGCGCCGCCGCGACCAGGAAGAGCGCCGCCGCCAGCGGCGCGAGCCAGGGTGCCATGGCCGCGGCCCAGGCTTTCGGGCCTCGCGCGGCGGGTACGAGCGCCAGGCTGGGCACCGGAAGCTCCGGATCGCGGAGGCGGGCGCGCCGTCGCGCAAGGAGCCACACGAGCACGGCGGGAACGAGGACCAGGAGGAGGAGCGGCTGGCCGAAGCGCACGGGTCAGCCCTTTCCCGCGCCGGCGGCGCGCGTGCCGGACGAGATCCCGCCGGACGGGGTCCCGCCGGCGGCGCCGCTCTCGGCCGCGGCGGGAGGGCGCGCCGGCAGACGCTCCGGAAGGCGCTCCGCCGTGTCGAGCACGTCGAGCGCCTCGTCCCAACCGCCGCCGCGCCGCGCGAACTTGGCGAGATCGGCGCGGGAGAGCGCCCGCCGGAGCGCGTCCACGCCGTCGGGCGGGACCGACCCGGCCGCGCGGAGATCGCGCACGATCTCCATCGTCGTCCGGTCGCGCGTGGTGATCCCGGTGGCCGCGGCCGCGTAGTCGCGGATGGCGAACGAGAGCCGGTCATAGAACGCGTCGCGCGGCATCGGCTCCCCTTCCGCGCGAAGGGTGGCGATCGCTCGGCGCAGAAGGACGTCGGGCGGCTCCGCGGGGACCGGAGGCGCTTCCCCGCGCGTTCTCCGCCGCCGGATCGAGCGCGCGATCAGGAGGGCGGCGACGATCGCGAGGAGGAGGAGGGCGGCGGCGACCACGTAGTCCACGCGGCGAAGCTCGGGCGTGATCGGCCCGCGGTCGGGCAGCACGGTCCCGCTCGCGGCGCGCGTGAGGGAATCCACGGCGAGGGTGTCGGCCGGAAAGATCAGCGTGTCGCGCGCGGTCCCGTACGTCACCGGAAGGCGCACGGCGGGAAGGGCGATGGGTCCCAGGCCGAAGCCGCGGATCTGGTAGGGCCAGTGGTAGACCGCCCGGTCGGCCGCTCCCTTGGTCCCGCTCGAGCGCGAGGCTTCGACCCGGGGGGCCTTGGGCGCGGCCAGGTCCAGCTGCGGCGCCGCGGCGCTCCGAAGTAGCTTCCCCGGGACCGCGCCCGCGGGGAGATCGGCCGTGAGGGTCCAGACGGAGGGATCGCCCAGCGTGACGCGGCGGGGCGAGACGCTGCTCTTCAGGACGACCCGGCGGCCGCCGCGGATCTCCTCACGCTCGGCGGTGGCGCCCGAGTGCTCGTCGGCGCGGCGCGCGCATCCCGCGGCGACGAGGAGTGCCGCGGCGGCGAGGAGCGCCGGCGCAAGGCGCCGCGTGCGAAGCTGGGACGGCGCGGGGATCACCCGCCCCGGTGCGCGCGCCGCTCGAAGTGCCGGATGAGGGGCGGAGCGACGGGCGCGCCCACTTCGAGCGCGATGCGCCCCGCGCGGGCGCGCGTGAAGGCCTCGGTGATTCCGCGCGCGCGGCGGGCCCGCTGCGCGCGCCACTCGGCGCGGCCGCGGCGGGAGTCGAGATCGGCCCACCCCACGCGTCCGGTCTCCAGATCGCGCGCGAGGACCAGCCCCGAAGGAGGAAGCTCGCGCTCGAGGGGGTCGGAGACCTCGACGACGACCACCTCGTGCCGCCGCGCCAGGTAGGAGAGCGGCCGGTCGAAGTCGGAGGCGATCCAGTCGGAGACGAGAACGACGATGGCCCGGCGCCGGAGCACGCGGCCAAGGAACGAGAGGGCTCCCGCGAGATCGGTGCCACGGCCCTTCGGCTCGTAAGCCAGCATCTCGCGCACGACGCGGAGCGTGCGCGCGCGGCTCTTCCCCGGCGGCAGGTAGAGCTCCACCCGGTCGGTGAAGAGGAGAAGTCCCACGCGGTCGCGGTTGCGCGCCGCGGCCAGGGCGATCAGCGCGCCCGCCTCGGCGGCGACTTCGCGCTTGGTGCGGGCACGGCTCCCGAAAGCGAGCGATCCCGAGAGGTCCATCGCCACCACCACCGTCAGCTCGCGCTCCTCCTCGAAGCGCTTCACGTAGGGGCGGCCCGCCCTCGCCGTCACGTTCCAGTCGATCGCGCGCACGTCGTCGCCGACCACGTACTCGCGGACGTCGGCGAACTCCAGCCCCTTTCCCCGGAAAGCGCTCCGATAGGCGCCGGAGAAGACCTCTTCGACCGCGCGCCGGCTCCGGATGGTGAGCCGCCGCACCTGGGCCAGGAGCTCGGGGGTGATCACAGCGGGCCCGCGGCCGCGCTCACGGCACTTCCACGCGCGCGAGGATGCGGCGCGTCACCTCGTCCACCGGCACCCCTTCCGCCTCCGCCTCGTACGTGAGCAGGATGCGGTGGCGGAAGACGTCGGGCGCGAGCAGCTTCACGTCGTCGGGCGTCACGTAGGCGCGCCCGTCCAGGAAGGCGTTGGCGCGGGAGGCCCGGGCCAGCGCCAGGGTCGCGCGCGGCGAGGCGCCGAACTGGATGAGCGGCCGGAGATCCAGGCCGAAGCGCTCCGGCTCGCGGCTGGCGTGAACGAGGTCCACGATGTAGCGGCGGATCCGTTCGTCGGTGTAGATCGCGTTCACGACGTGCCGCGCCGCGACGATCTGCTCGGCGTGCACGATCGGTTGCGGGAGGGGCGGCACCTCGCCCCCCATCCGGTCGAGGATCTTCGATTCCTCCTCGGGCGTGGGATAGCCCACCTTGATCTTCAGGAGGAAGCGGTCCATCTGCGCTTCGGGGAGCGGATAGGTGCCCTCCTGCTCGATCGGGTTCTGCGTCGCGAGCACCCAGAAGACCGCGTCGAGCGGATACGTCGTCTCGCCGATCGTGACCTGCCGTTCCTGCATCGCCTCGAGGAGCGCGCTCTGCACCTTGGCCGGCGCGCGGTTCACCTCGTCGGCGAGGAGGATCTGCGTGAACACCGGACCGAACTTCGTGGCGAACGCGCCGCGCTGCGGATCGAAGACCAGGGTCCCGGTGAGGTCCGCGGGCAGGAGATCGGGCGTGAACTGGATCCGCTGGAAGCGGGCGTGGATCGCCTGCGCGACCGTGCGCACGGCGAGCGTCTTGGCCAGTCCCGGCACCCCCTCGAGGAGGAGGTGGCCGTCGGCGAAGAGGCCGATCAGGATGCGCCGGATCATCGCCGCCTGCCCCACGATCGTCCCCTCGATGGCGGCGAGCAGGGGGGCGACGAAGGCGCTCTCCTCCCGCACCCGCGCGGTCCGTTCCTCGAGGGTCAGCGACGGGGTCTCGGGCATGCGTTGGCGGATCAGGCGGCCCGGCGGGGGTAGAGCGGGAAGGCCGCGCAGAGCGCCTCGACGTCGGCGCGGATCTTTGCGAGCGACGCGGGCTCGGCGCGCTTCTG
>DASSLZ010000041.1:0-3211 GCA_035689165.1 Candidatus Eiseniibacteriota bacterium
GGCGTCCGCTCCCGCGGCGACCAGGCGCTCCTTTCCGTATTCCCGCAGCGTCTCGAGGAGACGGTAGCGCGCCGTGCCCCCGGCTCCCTCTTCGGGGATCACGAGCGAGCGGTCGACCAGCTGCGTCATGAGGTCGAGGACGAGATCTTCCGCCAGTCCTTCTCCGGAGCAGACGGATTCCACCGCCTCGAGCGTCGCGCCGCCCGCGAAGACGCTCAGCCTCTGGAAGAGGGACCGCTCCGGGTCGGTCAAAAGCTCGTAGCTCCAGTCCACGGCGGCGCGGAGCGTCTGCTGATGCGGAAGCGCGGCCAGGCTTCCCGCGGTCAGCAGGCGGAAACGATCTTCGAGCCGCGCCAGGATCTGCCCGACCGGAAGGACCTTGATCCGGGCCGCCGCGAGCTCGATGGCCAGAGGAATTCCGTCGAGCCGCGAGCAGATCTGCGCGATCGCTTCGGCGTTCTCGTCGGTAAGGGCGAACTGGGGCATGACGGTCGAGGCACGCTCGACAAAAAGCCGCACCGACTCGTACGCGCCGACCTCCTTTCTGCTTCGCGAAGCGCCCGTCGAGACGGCCGGGATTCGAAGAGGCGGCACCCGCCATACGACCTCGCCCGGGATACCCAGGGGCGTGCGGCTGGTCGCGAGCACCCGACCATGAGGGCACGCCTCCATGATGGTCCGCGCGATCTCGACACACCCCGGGATCAAGTGTTCGCAGTTGTCGAGAATGAGGAGAAACGTCCGCCCCGAGAGGGACTGCTTCAATGTCTGAAGAAGGGGACGGCCGGGCATCTCCCGGATCCCAAAGACGCCCGCAACGACTTGTACGACGAGGGACGCATCGGAGAGGGGAGCCAGCTCGACGAGCAAGGCGCCGTCGGGAAAACTCTGGAGGAGGTTCCGCGCGATCTGGATCGAGAGCCGTGACTTGCCGCACCCTCCCGCTCCCGCGAGCGTGACGAGACGCCCCGACCGAAGCTGGCGGCCAACTTCCTCCATTTCGTCCCGTCTCCCGACGAAACTCGTGAGGGCGGACGGCAGGTTGTTGGGGATCGCCGCGGATCCCGGCTCGATCGTGAACGGTGCGGTGCGCGTGACCTTTGCTTCTTCCTCGGACTCGGACAGGGCCTCGCGAAGCGCCGCCGCCATCTCTTCCGCCGTCGCGTAGCGCCCCTCCCGATCCTTGGACATGGCCCGAAGGAGCACGTGGTCGAGCCCTCTCGGAAGCCCCGCGCGGATCCGCGAAGGCGCGGGAGGCTCGACGAGCGCGATCTCGTGCAGGACCGAGAGGGCGGTCGGGCCCTCGAAGGGAAGACGGCCGGTCGCGGCCTCGTACAGCACGACTCCGAGGGAAAAGAGGTCCGAGCGCGTGTCCAGGGCTTCGCCCCGCGACTGCTCGGGAGACATGTACATGAAGGTCCCCACGAGCGCTCCCGTGGCGGTGAGGGAGAGCGCCGCCGTCGCCATCGGATCCGCGTTCGGGGCGACCAGGCGCTTGGCGATGCCGAAATCGGCCAGCTTCGCCTTGCCTCCCCTCGTCAGGAGAACATTGGAGGGTTTGATGTCGCGGTGGATCAAGCCCACCTGGTGCGCCGCCCCGATCGCCTCCGCGACCTGCGTCCCGATCGAGACCAGCTCGGAGGCGTCGAGAGCGCCCCGCTTGATCCGTTCGTGAAGCGTCTCCCCTTCCACGAGCTCCATCACGATGTAGGGAGCGCCCTCGGTCTCTTCGATGGCGAAGATCGCGACGATGCCGGGGTGATGGAGGGAGGATGCGGACCGGGCCTCGCGCGTGAGCCGCTCGACGGCTTCCGCGTCCCGGGCCAGCGCGGGCGGAAGGAGCTTGATCGCGACCGGCCTCTCGAGCCGGAGATCCTCAGCGCGGAAGACTTCTCCCATCCCGCCGGTCCCAAGGCGACTGACGATGCGGTAGTGACCCAGAAGCTGCCCGGGCTGGATCGATTCCACCGAAGCTCCTACGCGGTGTGGGGTGTCCGGAACGTCACGGAGCGATAGGCACGGAAGGGTTTGCGCCGCCTAGGAATCGAACCTAGAACCTACTGATTAAGAGTCAGTTGCTCTGCCAATTGAGCTAGCGGCGCGCACGTAAGACAGGCGGACGCACCAAGCTACGGGACAGGGCCCCCAAAGTCAATGGGAACCGCGACCCGCCCGTCCGGGTGTCACTGGAACGCGGCCACCATGCCTGATACCGTCATCGGATTGGCCCGGCGTTCGCCCATCTCCAAGGAGCTTCCGTGAACCAGTCCCTCCGCTTCTCCGCCGGCCTCGCGCTGGCGCTCGCGATCGGCCTCGTCCTGGCGGGAGGCGTCTGGACGTGCGCCCGCGCGAGCGAGAAGCCGCCCAAGGTCCTTGTCATCGGCGTCGACGCCGGCGAATGGGACGTCTTGGGGCCGCTCCTCGACCAGGGGAAGGTCCCGACGTTCGCGCGGCTCCGCGACAAGGGGGCCTCGGGACGGATCCGCTCGCTGGAGCCGCTGACCAAGAGCCCGATCATCTGGGCGAGCATCGCCACCGGCAAGGTGCCGAGCAAGCACGGCATCTCCGACTTCTTCGTGAAGCGGGGCGAGCGGGCGCGGGCGCGCACGGGCGCCGAGGGGGAATCCCCCACCACCTCCAACCTCTGGAAGGCGCGGCCGGTCTGGGACATCCTGGGCTCGCTGGGCAAGAAGGTGGGCGTCGTGGGCTGGTGGACGACGTGGCCCGCGCAGCCGGTGAACGGCTTCGTGATCAGCGACTACGTGCAGTACGACGACGGCTCGTGGCCCTCGCGCGATTCGCGCCGGACCTACCCCGCCGACCTGGACGCCCTCACCAAGCAGCTGCGCCGCACGCCCGAGAGCGTCTCCTGGGCCGAGCTCTTCCAGTTCGTCCCCGCGTTCGACACCACCAAGGTCACGCCGCGCCAGGAGCAGCTGGTCCACGACCTCAAGTGGATCTACGCCGCCGACATGACGTTCTATCGCGTGGGGCTGGAGCTGTACCGCAAGAACCATCCCGACTTCATGACCGTCTATCTGCGCGGCACCGACGAGATCTCGCATCGCTACTGGGACATGGACATGCCGGGCACCTTCTCGCCTCCACTCAGCGACGCCGAGTACCAGTGGATGAAGAACCTGATCCCCAACTACTACGTGTTCACCGACCGCCTCATTGGGAATCTCCTGAAAGAGGCCGATCCCTCGAC
>DASSLZ010000042.1:0-20007 GCA_035689165.1 Candidatus Eiseniibacteriota bacterium
GTTTTCCGTGAGAAGCTCACCGATTTCGTCTCGGACGGCCTGGAGCGGGCGGTCGGCGTGGGAGGCACGGTCACCGCCTTCGGAGCCCTGGACCTCAATCTGACCAAATACGACCCGACCCGGATCGAGAACCACCTCCTCTCGCGGGAGCGGATCGCCGCCATCGAGAAGCAGCTCTGTTCGATACCCTTGGCCAACCGCCGGGACCTGGCCGGCGTCAGCCGGGGCCGCGCCGACATCATCCCGGCGGGGGCGGTCATCCTCTCGGAGTTCGTCAATCGTTTCCCCGTGGCGGGGATCACCGTGTCCACCCGGGGACTCCGATACGGGCTGGTCCTCAGCGAGGCCCGGAAGCACCGGAAACGGAACGTCCAGTCCACGTCGTAGGGCTGGAATCAGCCATTTTCGCCTTGACGATTCCAACTTCCTCCGATATCATCAGTTATTAAGCGGCAGTGTTCGTTGACAGGTGTCCGTCCCATCCTGGGACGTCCCTCAAAGCTCTCGGTCACGCTTCCGGGAGCCCGGCACCTTTCGGCGAACTGCCGTTGAAAGTGGGGCGGCTGTTACGCCGGAAGCCGTTCACACTGGGAGCAGGCATGAGGATCCGGGTTCCACGACGCTTAATGCTACTGGGTGTCCTCCTGTGCTCGCTCGCGTTCGTCACTGCCGTTCCGCAGACTTCTCTGGCCAAACCAATTCCATGGGATCCTGCCAACGGTCCCGCCCCCGGCGACGGGGACGGCTCGGTTGTGAAGGGCACCATGGCGCCGTCGTTCACGGCGATCCGGGGAACGTCCAGCTCGGTTCGGACGACAAGAGTGACGACCACGTTGAGCATCTGGAAGGCCTACCTGACGGCACTGCGTCTGGGATACGGGGTTCGCTGGCTCTGGTAGAACCCGCGCGCCCGCGCTGACGTAGCGTGCGCGCATCGGTCTACGGATCAGCCCCCCGGTTCCCCACGTGGTGGGTAGAGGGCCGGAATGGACGGACTAGTCCCCAGGGACCGACCGAATATCAAGAGCAGTGGTGACCTCGAGGAGACGGACGCGCGAGCGTCCGTCTCCGAAGGGGACGAACACCGCGCTCAAGAGCTCGGCGATCTGTACTTCGCCGCGGACAACTATGCCGTGGCGCTCGAGTACTACCGTCGCGCGCTCGACGCCGAGGCCAGCAAGAACGGCACGGCGGACCGTGACGCGCTCTTCCGTCTCGGCGCGCGCATCGTCGACTGCCTCCGTTACCGGGGCGATCTGGACGAGGCGGTGGACGCGCTCCACGACCTCCATCACCGTCTCCGGCCGCACGTCACCCCCGAGCAGATCGGCCGCCTGGCCGGCAGCCTCGGGATTCTCCTCTTCGATCGCGGGCGCTATCGCGCCGCGCAGCGCTCCTCGGTCCTCGCCTATCGGCTCCTCCGCGAAACCACGCTGAACTTCGATATCGGCCGCGCGGAGATGACGCTGGGTTGGATCGCGCTTCGCACCGGCAGCTGGTCGTCGTCGCGGGATTACTTCGAGAGCGCGATCGCGACCTATCGCCGCGCCGACTTCCAGGCCGGCATGGCTTCGGCGTACAACAGCCTGGCGCTGGTGCACAAGAATCAGTGCCGCTTCAAGGAAGCGGCGCGCTTCCTGGAGCAGGCGCTGCGCATTTCCGAGCGCGCGGGCCTCTACCAGGACTCGGGGACCTACCTCCATAACCTGGGGATCGTCCACGAGAAGATGGGCGAGTGGGATCTGGCCGAAGAGCACTACCGCCGCGCCCTCCAGATCTACACCGAGACCGGCTTCGCGGCGGGCAAAGCCCGCTCGCTGAACCATCTCGGCATCCTGCGGCGGAAGCGCCGCGACTTCAGCGGCGCCGAGAGCCTGATCCGCGAAGGGCTCGCGCTGGCGACGGAGCGGAACTGCCGTCGCGAGATCGTGCTGGCCCACGAAGCGCTGGGCGACTGGCTCGCCGACCTGGGCCGTTTCCCCGAGGCGCGCACCGAGTACGACACCGGTCTTGCGCTTGCCGATCAGCTCGCCACCGACTCCGATCTGCAGGTGGAGCTGTGGCGCCGGATCGGTGACGCGCAGGTCCGCATGGGCGAGCTGGATGCCGCGCGCCGGAGCGGCGAGCGCGCGCTGGCGATCGCCCGTCGGCTGGGCGATCGCATCGAGGAAGCCTGCTCGCTGCGCCTGCTGGGACTCCGCGCCGCCGAAGCCGGCGAGTGGGAAGAAGCCCGCGGCTTCATCGACGAGGCCGCGCGGATCCTTTCCGGCATCAGCAAGCGCTACGAGCTGGCGAAGCTCAACCACGCCGTGGGAATCGTCTGGAGGAAGCGCGGACGGAAGGGCCGCTCGCGCGGCGTCCTCGACGAATCGATCGGATATCTCCGTCGCGCGGCCGCGGGATTCGAGACGCTCCGGCTGCCGGTGCACACGGCGCGGGCCCTTCTCGAGCTCGCGCGGAGCGAGCTGCTCCGCGGGTTGATGGACGATGCCGTCATCCATGTCGACCACGCCTCGTCGCTGCTGACGCCCGAGGAAGATCCCGAGCTCGCGCGCGATATCGAGCTCTTCCGGAGCGAAGTGGAGCAGGGCCTGATCGACGGCTCCTCCTCCCAGACCAACGAGTTCGCCGCCTTCGACGAGATCCGGACCGCGCTTCGCGGAGGCGACGCCGAGACCGCGCTGCAGGAGATCCTTTCGATCGTGGCCCGCCGCGCGGGAGCGACCCGCGGCATCGTGGCCGCGCCGGCCGCGCAGGGCGGGATCGAAGCGGTCGCGACCGTCGGCATGGCGAACCGCCTGGCGCACGATCTGATCCGCGAGCTGGAGCGCCGCATCGGCCCCGCCCGGCTCGCTTCGGGCCCGATCGTGACCAGCCGGGCCGGCACCGACGAGCGATTCCGCGACCTTCCGGCCACGTTCCACATCGGCACGCGCACGACCGTCGCCGTGGTTCCGCTCTCGCTGCCCTCGGGCTTGCCGGGCTACCTCTATCTGGACCGGTCCGAGGAGCCGCTCGGCGCGTTCAAGCAGCGCGAGATCAACCTCATCACCGTGCTCGCGAACCACGTGGCGGTGGCGATCCTCGAGCGCCAGCGCCAGCGCCTCGCGCGGGAGAACAGCGCGCTCCGCGGACGCCTGCTCGGGTCGGCCAACGACCACGGCATCGTGACGCGCAGCCCCGACCTCCTCGAGATCCTCTCCCTGTTGGAGCGCGTCGGCCCGACCGACGCGACGATCCTGATCGAAGGGGAGACGGGAAGCGGCAAGGGGCTGTTGGCTCGCGCGATTCACGCCTCCAGCGTCCGCACCAACAAGCCGCTGGTGCAGGTGAACTGCGCGGCGCTGCCCGAGCAGCTCCTCGAGAGCGAGCTCTTCGGGCACGTCCAGGGCGCCTTCACCGGCGCGGTGCGGGACAAGGCGGGTCTCTTCGTCGAAGCGAACGGCGGCACGCTCTTCCTGGACGAAGTGGACAAGACCACGATCACCATCCAGGGCAAGTTGCTCCACGTGCTCGACAACCGCGAGGTTCGCCCGGTCGGCGGCAACCGCCCGACCAAGGTGGACGTGCGGGTCATCTGCGCCACGAACGTGAACCTGCGCGCGCGGATCGCCCGCGGGGAGTTCCTGGAAGACCTGTACTACCGACTGAACGACATCTGCTTCCGCGTGCCGCCGCTGCGCGAGCGCCCGGAGGACATACCCATCCTGCTCGAGCATTACATCCGGCGCTTCTCGGTCGAGATGTCCAAGGAAGTGGGGGGCGTGGATCCCGAGCTCATCCGCACTTTCTCCTCGCTCCCGTGGCGCGGCAACGTGCGCGAGCTGGAGAAGGTCGTGAAGCGGATGGTCGTCATGGCCAACGAGGGAGAAGTCCTCTCGCTCCGCCTGGTCCCGCGCGACATCCTTCGCAAGGAGGACGACGTCGCCGAGGGCCCGGCCACGCTTCGCTCCGAAGTCGCCAAGGTGGAACGCCGCATGATCGCGCAGGCGCTCGAGCGCCATAACTGGAACAAGCTCCAGGCCGCGCGCGAGCTCTCCCTCTCCTACCCGACCCTCCTCCAGAAGATCAAGCTCTTCCACCTGGACCGGCGCGGCACCCGGCAAAGAGCTTAAATATTCTGTGTAAACGAATTTAATAACCGCAAGCTTCGTCCTCCCTTCAAGTTCCAGCAGTATCCCCGACACACTGTTAAATCCCCCTCAAAAACCTGTCAACTGGGCCCTCCCCGCCGTCCTGAATCTCGTTTCCGCCACTTCAGCAAGTTATTATTGTACAAATGGTTGCGCTATTTTTTGGGCAGGTGTTGAAAATGTCATATCTGGCACGATGGGTGCCTTAGCAAGTGATCGGAGGGGGGGACCTCCAAAGAGCCCTTAGGTCGAGCCAGCGTTTGACCATGGACTAGTCGCCAGACCGAGCACCGGCCTCGGTGGACGTGATGTAGCCCGAAATGAGCTGGCACGACCGGGGCTCAAATTATGTTATGGCGACTCGCAGGTCGCCATAACCCCTCGGCAGTGTCCGCGGCACTCCTTCCGATCCGAGCTTTCCCTGACCCACCATCGCCCGTCGAAACCCAATCCGACCTAACTCCTATGTAGCGCCCCAGTCACACTGTTCTGTCTTGCCCCCGTCACACCTCGCCCAATCCCCATCGCGCCAAATCCCGCCACCCCCGCAATTCCCAACGAACACGCCACTTACCTGACACGCCCTCGCCCTCCTCGATATGGCATATGCTATGCGGTTCCATGATGCGGCAAATGGCGCCGAGATTCGTCGGTTGCTCCAGCGATACAGAGCTCGATTCTTTTCACAGGAGGTGCCCGTGACTCGCACGCTTCTTCTGGCGCTCGGCCTCGCGGCCGTGGCGCTCACCGCCGGCTGTCGCAACGAGGATCACGTGGTCGGGACCAGCAACCCTCCCTTCGACGTGGAGGGCGTCTACAGCGTCACCGGAGACGGGCAGGTCTCGATCTACTGGAGGGAGAACCAGGAGAACGACATCGACTACTACAAGGTGTACCGTAACAGCGCGCCCACGGGCACGTTCACGTCCATTGGCCAGGCGGATCATCCTCCCTTCATCGACACGCACGTGACGAACGGCACGACCTACTACTATGCCGTGACGGCGGTGGACACGCGCGGGCAGGAGAGCCCCGACCTCAGCTTCGAGAACGTATTCGACACGCCGCGCCCCGAGGGCACGAACGTGACCTTGACCAGCGCCGCCACCACGGCGGCCACGGCCGGCTGGGACTTCTCGGCGATGTCCCGCGTCGCTTCCACCAGCGCGTCGGCGGACATCTGGTTCGACGCCTCGAGCGGCGCCTTGGTCTACGCCGGGACCGGCGTGAAGATCCAGGACGCGGGGCTCATCGACCTGGTGGACGTGGACTTCGGTCCTCCGGCCAGCGACGGATGGTCGGCCGACGGGATCGTCGAGGCCATTCCGGGGCACAGCTACATCGTCCTGACCGCGGACAACCATTACGCCAAGTTCGAGGTGGTCTCGAAGGCGGCGGGCAGCATCGTGATCGACTGGGCCTACCAGATCGATCCCAACAATCCGGAGCTCGCTCCGAAGATTGCGAGGAAGAACTGATGAAACGAGCGCGTTGGCGCCGCCTGTTCGTCGCGGGCGCCGCGGTCCTCATGGCCGCGGCGCTGCCCGTGGCTTCCCGTGCGGCGACCCGAGTGGACGCCTCGATCTCCACGCCCCGAGTCGACGCTTCGATCTCCTATGAGGCGGCGCATTCCCCCCGGCTGGACATCGACGTCTGGACGAACAAGGAGGAGGGCGGCGTCTATCGCCAGGGCGAGCCGATGCGCGTCCTCTTCCGGCCCAGCGCCGACGCCTACGTTCTGATCTACAACATCGACACCGAAGGCTACATCCACCTGGTGTACCCCTATGACCCGGGCGATCCCGACATGGTCGAGGGAGGGCGCACCTACCAGGTGCCGTCCCGCAACGATCCCTACGATCTGGTGGCGGACGGCCCCACCGGCATCGAGTACGTCGTGGCCATCGCCTCTCCGGAGCCGTTTCGCGATCTGCCGTGGTACCTGACCGGCGGCTACGAGGGGCGTGACCGCGGCCAGGATTACGGCGACGACGATGAGGGCGATTCCGGCGTGATCGCCGGCGACCCCTACATCGGCATGGATCGCGTGGTGCGCCGCGTGGTGCCGCGCGGCCTGGAGGACGAGGTCGCGACGGCCGACACCTACTTCTACATCGAGCGGAAGGTCGAGTATCCGCGCTACGTCTGCGCCGACTGCCACTCCTACGGCGGCTGGTTCGATCCCTATGGGGACGTCTGTTCCGTGGTGGACATCCGGATCGACGCGGGCTGGGCGCACTACCGTCCGCTCCGGTCGCGGATCCTCCGGCCGCGCTACTTCTACATGGTCCGGTCCACCGCGCCGACCCGCTACCGCCAGTGGAAGGACCGGTGGTCTTCGGTCGACGGCCGGACCACTCTGCGCACGCGCTTCCAGGTGGACGGGACCGACAAGTTCCAGTCGCGGCGCCAGACCATCCAGCGGCGCACGCCTCCCGAGTTCCAGCGGTTCCGCAGCCCGCGCGAGGGGCGCGTGTGGCGGCCCGATGAGGTCTTGCGCCGTGGCGGCGGCGACAACCGCGGGGGCGACGTGAGAGACCGCGGCGACGTTCGCGGCGGGGGCGACCGCGGAGACGCGGGGGATACGCGCCGGCGCGAGGACATCCGTCAGAACCAGGATCAGCGGCGGCGTGAATGGATCGAGATGCGCGAGCGGCGGCAGAACGACCAGCGCCAGAACGACCAGCGCCAGAACGACCAGCGCCAGCAGGACCAGCGCCAGATGCGGGAGCGGCGCGACGACCAGCGGCGCGAGGACCAGCAGAGCCGTGAGCGCGCCCGCGCCGAGGACCGCCGCCAGGAGCGCCAGGACCGGGATCAGGCGCGCCAGCGCGACGACAGGAGCCAGGATCGGGGCGACCGCGGACGGAGCGAGGAGCGCCGACGCGACGACGGCGGACGCCGTCAGGACCGCCGTGACCAAGATGGAGGCGGCTGGGGGCGCCGGGGCCGCTGAGCTGTTCGGCTCCATGGGCGGGCGGCATCGGGGCCAGCACGCGCCTCCTCGCGTCCGGACTCGTTGACCGTCCGCGCCGGCCGCCGGTACACTGACGGGGTGCGTCGTGCCGCGCTCCCGCTCCTCGTCCTTGTTTCCATCGCCGTAGCGTTCGCGCCCTCGAGATCGCGGGCCGCCAGCGCCGTGCCTCCCGTGCCCTGGAAGCACGGGCCGGCGCCCCGCGAGGGTTTTTCGCGCGACCGCCTGATCCTTCCGCCTCCGGGAGCCCGCGGCCTGGCGGCGCGCGCGCCGCTCGGCGCACAGGCCACGATCAACATCCTCGCGATCCGGGTCGCGTTCAGCGACACGCCGATCGAATCCACCACCGCCTACTACGACCGGCTCCTCCTCTTCCAGAAGCAGTTCTGGGAGCAAGAGACCGAGGGCTCGCGGACGCTCACGGCGACCCTCGTCGATTCCGTCTTCACCCTGCCGCACCCGATGGCGTACTACGGCGACGACGACCGCTTCCAGGAGCGGCTGGTCTTCATGGTGCGCGACCTGGTCCAGCTGGCCGACTCGACCGTGGACTTCGCCCCCTATCAGAGCCTCCTGATCTTCCACGCCGGCAAGGGACAGGAGGCGGACGTCCGGGACGACAGCAAGGACGAGATCTGGTCGGCGTTCGTGACGCAGCAGGACTTCCAGACCGTCCTTCCGGATACGACCGGGGCGGGTCGGGTCGGGATCCGCACCAATGACCTCTCCGGCTCGAACCCGGTGTACATCAAGGAAGCGGTCGAGGTGCCGGAGTCGGAGAGCCAGGACGGCTTCGTCTTCGGGATGACCGGGGTGGTCTGCCACGAGTTCGGCCACCAGCTGGGGCTTCCCGATCTCTACGACACGAACGGCGACGTGGGAGGTCTTTCCCAGGGCGTCGGCTCCTGGGACGTCATGGGGACCGGCGTCTGGAACTTCAGCGGCTTCGCCCCGGCGGGGCTCTCCGCATGGTCCAAGATCTTCCTCGGCGTGATCGCGGCGCAGCGGGTCGTGACCCCCCAGCCGATCTCCCTGTCCATGCTGGAGCGGCAGGTCGGGTCGCTGCCGCGCGCGGTCCAGATCCCGATGACCGAGACCGAGTACCTCCTGCTCGAGAACCGCCGCCAGGACCTGAACGACAACGGACGGTTCGATTTCGACGACGCCGACGCCGACAGCGCGTTCGACTTCTACATCGACTCCTACGCGGGCGCCGAGTTCGACTTCTACACCCCCGGCGACGGCGCGGGATCGGGGATCCTCGTCTACCACGTCGACGACTCGGTGATCGCGGCGGGGCTCCTCGACAACGTGGTGAACTCCAACGCCGCCCGGAAAGGGATCGACATCGTCGAGGCGGACGGCATCGAGGACATGGACGGGCCGCCCTCCAGCTACAGCGACGGGAGTCCCGACGACGTCTTCCGCGCGGGATGGCGCGACAAGCTCACGCCCGCGACCACGCCCTCCACGGCCGCCTACGGCAACGTGCCGACCGGGATCTCGATCACGGGAATCAGCGCGCCCGACAGCGTCATGACGTTCGACCTCTCCTTCCTGCAGGACAAGCCGGGCTGGCCCAAGCTGCTCAACGGCCGTGTCCGGAGCGCGCCCTCCCTGGCCGCGGACGTGGACGGGGCCGGCCCGCCGTTCACGCAGGAGCTGCTCGTCCCGGTGCAGCGGCTCAACAATACCGGGGCGCTCTACATCTTCCGCCCCGACGGGAACGACTTCCTGGACGGCGACGCCACCCCCACACCCTTCGCGAGCACGACGTCGGGGGTGGTCACCAGCCCCTGCGTCGGCGACGTGGACGGGGCTCCGGGGAACGAGATCGTCTTCTCGACGGCGAACGGGACCCTCTACGCCTTCCACGCGAACGGCACCGAAGTGGTGGACGGGGACAACAACCCCCTCACGCTGGGCGTCGTGACGGCGGGCTTCGCGACGGGGGTGCGCGCGCAGCCGGTCCTGGCCGAGGTGGACGGCACGCCGGGGCTCGAGATCGTGATCGGCTCGCCGGCGACCGCGACGGGCTACTCCTTCGTGCGTGTGATCCGGCTTGCCGGCGGCGTCCTGGAGGAGCATTCGATGCTGGTCGGCGGTAGCTCCGAAGCGCCCGCGGTCGCGACGGGTCTCGAAGGGGGCGCGAACCAGGTGGTCATCGCCGCGAGGCGCACGGTGATCGGCGAGAACTCGCTTCCGGGCCTCTATCTCCTGAACTGGGAGATCCTGACCGACCCCGTTCGCGACCCCCTCGATCCCGAGAACATCCCGGGGACCCGCCTCGCCGCCGGGCAGTTCTCCGCGCCCGTGGCGGCCGACCTGGAAGGGAACGGCAAGCACGAGATCGTGGTCGCGGACACGACCGGTCTCTTCCACGCCTATCGCGTCGCGATCGGCGCCCACATTCCGGGCGACGATCCGGCCGGGTACGTCAGCACCACCGAGCTCCCGGGATGGCCGACGCCGTTCCCGGGTGTCTCGCGCGGGCGCGCCTCGGAGGTCTCGGTCGCCGATCTGGAGCGCGACGGACATCCCGAGGTGTTCCAGACCGGCGAGAACGCGCGGGTGGCCGCCTTCTACTGGACGGGCGCGCCGCGGGCCGGCTACCCGCTGCGCCTGGCCGCCCCCGGCGCGCCGGCCGATTCGGCGGGCTCCTGGGCTCCGATCGTCGCCGACGTGGACGGCGACGGGCTCCGGGACGTGATCCCGATCCTTCCCGACGGCCGGCGCCTCGCCTTCCGGGGCGACGGCTCGCCGATCGGCGGCTTCGCCGAGCTGGGGAGCACCGGCCTCTCGGCGCCGCCCATCCTCGCCGATCTGGACGGCGACGGGCCCGCCGAGTGGATCGAGACCTTCGACGCCTCGTCGCAGGCGCAGATCGACGTGAAGATCCCCGTCCTTCCGATCGCCGCGGCCTCGATCGGCTGGGGGCAGTACCGGCTGAGCCCGACCCGGAACGCGGTGGTGGACGCCGTCACCGGAGGGCCCGCCCCGGGGACCCAGGGGCTGTCCGAAGTGTATGTCTATCCGAATCCTTCCCGCGACGGAACGAGCCGGGTCCACTACCGCCTGGAAGCGGCGGCGACGTCGGTTTCGATCCGGATCTACGACACCTCCGGCTCGCTCGTCGCCGACCTCTCCACGGGCGCGGCGGACCGGCTGGGCTCTTCGGAACATTCCGTGGCGTGGAACAATGGCTCGATCGCGAGCGGCGTCTATGTCTGCCGGGTCGAGGTACAATCAGGCGGCCGGACCGAGGTGCGCTTCGCCAACCTCGCCATCGTCCGATGAGCCGTCCCCTGGAGAACCGCATGCGCCCGACCTGCCGTGGCATCGCAGCCGCCTTCGCGTCCTGGATCGTCCTCGCGCTCGCCCCGCACGCGGCCCTGGCCGCGGCCGGCGAGACCGGATTCGCCTCCCTGAAGCTGGGCGTGGGCGCCCGGCCGATGGGCATGGGCAGCGCCTACGTGGCGCTGGTGGACGACCCGACGGCCACCTACTGGAACCCGGCGGGGCTGGCCGCGGTCCGCTCGACCCAGATCACGGCCATGCACAACGAGTGGATCCAGGATTTCCGCCAGGAATACGCGGCGGTCGCAGCACCGCTCGGAAAGGGCACCCTGGGCTTCGCCTTCTCCGGCTTCTACACGTCGGAGCTGGAGGGTCGCGACGAGGTGGGCAACGTCACCCACAACTTCGGATTCAACGACATCACCATGACGGCCGGCTACGGCCGCTCCTTGGCCCCGGGCCTCGATGCCGGGCTCGCGGTGCGCTATCTGCGCGAGATGATCGACGACCAGGACGGGGCGACGTTCGCGGCCGACCTGGGGGCGCGCTATCGCGTGAAGGAGACAGGGCTCTCGTTCGGCGCCGCGGCGCAGAACTTCGGCGGCAAGCCGAAGCTGGTGGACCAGTCGTTCAAGCTGCCGGCCACGCTCCGCCTGGGCGCCGCGTGGTCGAAGCCGATCGCCGCGCTCCATTCGACCGGAACGCTCACGACCGAGATCCGGAAAGCCCGCGCGGAGGACGCGCGATTCCACGTGGGAGGGGAGCTCTCCTACAAGGACCGGCTGGCGCTGCGGGTGGGGGGGAAGTTCGGGTACGACGCGGAAGACGTTTCCTTCGGCATCGGGCTGACCCAGAGCAAGCTCCGGTTCGACTACGCGCTGGTGCCGCTGTCGTCCGATCTGGGCACCGCGCACTTCTTCTCGCTGACGGCCAGGCTGTAGGACGCCCGGCGCCCGGCGCCCGCCGGGTCCGACGATTGTAGAAGTGCGCAGCGACACTCCGCCGCGCGTGTGGTATGAGATCGATCATCCGCCGAATTCGAACATCGAGAACACGCCGCGCTCCAGCTTCACCACCGTCCTCCGCTCGATCCAGTCGCCGAGGACGATGAAATCGCGGCCGTTCGCGCGCTGGTGGATGGGGCGGTGGAAATGGGCGAGGAGGACCGCGTCGAACCCCTCGGCAAAACGCGGCTCGGCGAGCAGGGCCTGCATCTCCGCTTCGGTGCGCTTGGGGCGCGGGGCGTGGTGGCGGCTGGTGTGCGACGTGGCGCTGGCGATGGGAATGCCGATGTCCGGATGGATCCAGCGAAACAGGAACTGGGCCGCGCGGTTTCGGAGCACCCGCTTCAGCAGCTTGTATCCGTGATCTCCGGGGCCCAATCCGTCGCCGTGGGCCAGGAAGATCTTCCGTCCCTGGAGGGCCAGCGCCATCGGCTGGTCGGTAAAGGCCACCCCGAGCTCGTTCCGCAGATAATCACCGATCCAGAAATCGTGATTTCCGCCGAGATACGTAACAGGGACGCCGCTCCGGGCGAGGGAGCCAAGCGCCGTGAGGACGCCGACGAACCGCTTCGGGATGGCGTGGCCGTACTCGAACCAGAAGTCGAAGAGGTCGCCCACCACGTAAAGCTCCGCGGCTTCGGACGCCACGCGGTCGAAAAACGCGAGCAGATCGCGCTCGCGGGCGCGGCTGGAATCGAGGGGGCCCTGGCCCAAGTGGGCATCGGCGACGAAATAGGCGCAACCCCGGTCGGGCATGGAGCGTCAGTATAAGCAGGTTCCCGGCCGTGCCCCATCCTGTTCCACGGGATCCGGTAGCCGCCGGGAACTGCACTGGTTAGGTCGGGTACTACCGGCTTGACAGGGGAGTGGCAAGCCCCTTCGCTTCAGCCCCAGAACGCATTGCTCAAAGGAGGTTTATGGCGCCGCAGACGGGTTTTTGGGACCGGCTGCAGGACGAGGTCCGCACCGGCTACGAACGCACCCGCCGCACGACCACGCGGACGGTTCGGATCGGTGTCCTTCGGGTGGATCTCCTGTCCCTGCGCCGTGACCGCACCCGCGCTCTCTCGCAGCTGGGGGAGCGCGCGTTCCAGCTCTGGAACGGGGGATCGCTCGCGGTCCTGGACGGCGACGAGGAGGCCCTTCGCCTCAAGTCGCTGGTCGAAGGCATCGAGCGATGCATTGCGGACAAGGAGGCGGAGCTTCAATCATTGAGGAAGGAAGCGGACGAGGCGGACGCGGGGCGTCCCGCCGAGAACGCTTCCGGCGGCGCGGCGCCCGGGACGACCCCGGACGATCCGCCCGCCGAGCGTCAGACCGGGTTCACGGAGTCGGGCGGCCCGCGGCCGCCGCGGATGGAGGGAATGAATGGAATCACGTGAAACGGTCCGCGCCGCGAAGGTGCTCCTCGTCGCGGGCGGACTCCTGCTCATCGGCATCGTCGTCGGATTCATCCTCGCGGGCGGGAGCAACTCCTCGCCGGTGCTCCAGGCCAAGGAGAGCGTGGTTTCGACCGGGCTCGAGAGTCCGTTCACGGCGATTGCCGACCGGACGCTCCCCGGAGTCGTGAGCATCGAAACGAAGCGCAACGTCACCGGATCGGACGGCCCCTCGGCGCAGTTCGAGGGCCCCTACGGCGACTTCTTCCGCCGCCTCTTCCCCGAGACCCCGCAGCAGCCTCAGCAGCAGCGCCGGAACATCCGGATCCCGAGCAGCGGCTCGGGCTTCATCATCGATCACGCCGGCTACATCCTGACCAATAACCACGTGGTTCGGGACGCGGCCGAGATCACGGTGACGCTGAACGACCACCGCAAGTTCAAGGCGAGGGTCGTCGGCACCGATCCGGGCACCGACGTCGCGGTCATCAAGATCGTGGGCGCCGGCGACCTGCCGGTCGTGCCGCTGGGCGACTCCGACGAGATCCGGATCGGCGACTGGGCGATCGCGATCGGCAACGCGCTGGGCGAGCTGGACGGCACGCTCACCGTGGGCGTGATCAGCGCCAAGGGCCGCACGAACCTGGCCATCCAGGGCGGCGCTCCCAGCTACCAGAACTTCATCCAGACCGACGCCTCGATCAACTTCGGAAACAGCGGCGGTCCGCTCTTGAACATCCGCGGCGAGGCGATCGGCATCAACACGGCCGTCAATCCGTCGGGCGAGGGAATCGGGTTCGCCATTCCGATCAACATCGCGAGCAGCATCTCGAAGCAGCTGATCGCCACCGGCAAGGTGACGCGCGGCTACCTGGGCATCCTGCCCCAGGAGCTGACCCCCGAGCTGGCCGACAACTGGGGCATCCAGGGACACGGCGTGCTGGTCGGCGGCGTGAGCACGAACACTCCGGCGTCGCAGGCCGGCTTCCAGGTCAAGGACGTGATCACCGACTTCGACGGCAAGCCCGTGGACGACGTGCAGCGCTTCCGCCTGCTCGTCGCCGAGACCCCGGTGAACAAGAAGGTCGCCGTGCGCGTGCTCCGGAACGGCAAGCCGCGCGACCTCGCGGTCACGCTGGCGGAGCGTCCGCCCGAGGATCAGGTCGCCAAGGCCGACAACGCGATTCCCAACTCCACGTCGGATTGGCTCGGCGTCCAGGTCTCCGCGCTGGGCAGCGACGCGGCGGGCGAGTTCAACCTGCACGACAAGACCGGCGTCGTGATCACGGACGTCACCGAGGGCAGCGGCGCCGACGACTCGGGCCTGCGTCCGGGGGACGTGATCAAAGAAGTGAACGACATCCCGGTCAAGGATATGGTGGAATACACCCACGCGGTCGAAGCCGCGAAGCGCAAGAACCCGGCGAAGCCGGTGGTCTTCCTGATCAAGCGAGGCGATGCGACCCAATTCGTGGCCGTCGAGCCCTCTCAGGATTAACGGCTCGAACGCGCGCCCGGTGCGCGAGCGTTCGACGAGGCCCGCAGCGCGCTCCCTTCGGGGGGCGCGGGCGGGCCTCGGCCGTGTTGCGCCGCTCGCGTTCCTCCTGCTCCTGGCCGTGGGGTGCTTCCTGGGGGCCGCGCCCGCGGCCACCAGCGCGGCGCCCGCGCCGGCGGCGCCGGAGCTGGTGCGGCTCCGCTTCTGGACGGCTCCCGAGCACACCCGCCTCGTCTTCGACCTGAGCGGCGCGGCGCCGGCGGCCACCAAGTTCCGGATGATCGACTCGACCACGTTCGAGGTCTTCATGCCGCGGGTGCGGAAGTCCCCCGCCGTGACGACCGAATTCGTCGGGGACAGCCTCGTGGCCGACATCTTCCCGGCCGTCTCCGACTCGGGCACGTCGGTGCGCATCCATCTGAAGAAGAAGGTGACCCCGCTCGGGTTCGTCCTCGCGGCCGCCGACGGCGTTCCCGACCGCGTGGTCGTGGACGTGCCGATGCCGGTCAATCCGGCCGCCGAGCAGGCGCTCCAGCAGAAGGTGGCCGAGCTGAAGAGCGGAAAGAAGATGTTCATCGTGGCGATCGACGCGGGACACGGCGGCGAGGACACGGGCGCGATCGGCTACCGGCATCTCCAAGAGGCCGACATCACGCTGGCCGTGGCCCGGAAGCTGAAATCCCAGCTGGACCTGATCCCCGGCATCAGCGCGGTGCTCACCCGGAACAGCGACTACTTCATCCCGTTGCGGAAGCGGATCGATCTCGCGCGGAAATACCAGGCCGACCTCTTTGTCAGCATCCATTGCAACGCCAGCCGGAACCACGACGCGACCGGCACCGAGATCTACTTCCTCTCCCTGAACGGAGCGACCGACGAGGCCTCGCGCTCCCTGGCCGAGAAGGAGAACGCCGCGGACATGATCGGCGGCGTGCCCCCCGAGAGCGGCGACGACCTGCTCTCCATCCTGTTCGACCTCCGACAGAACGACACGGTCCGCCGCTCGAGCGAGCTGGCGGAGCTCCTGATCGACGCCGTGAGCGCCGACACCCGCCTGAGCACGCGCGGGGTGAAGCAGGCGGGCTTCGTGGTGCTGAAGGCGCCGGAGATCCCCTCGGTGCTCGTCGAGACGGCCTTCATCACGAATCCGCGGGAGGCGGCGATCCTCAAGGACACGCAGTTTCAGAACAAATTCGCGGAGCACCTCGCCCAGGGGATCCAGAGCTACAAGGCCATGCGCGACCGGGCCTCCGGTGGAGCGGCGGCCCCGACAGGCAGCTCGAACTAGCGGGCGAACGCCGGAATTCAGGCTGGACACACTTCGAAGCCGGTGTACTCTTGATCCCGTATCGTTTCGGACCCATCCCTGAAGGAGACACACCCATGAATCGCATCCTCAGCAAATATGCACCTCTTGCCGCGGCCGCGCTCCTCGTGGCCGGGTCCGCGTTCGCCGGCGGTGCTTCCTGCGGGAGCGGCGACGCCCCGCGGTCGGCTTCGGCCGGGCACCACTGCGAAGGCATGAAGGCCGAGGGCGCGTCGGCGATGTCCTGCCCGACCGTCAAGGCCGGACAGAACATCTACTCGTTCGCCGTTCCGGGCGCCGAGTGCGAGAATTGCGTCAAGTCGATCCAGACGGCGCTGATGGCCCAGAAGGGCGTCGCCTGCGCCCACGTGGATCTCACGAGCCACACCGCCTACGTCATCGCGGACCGCTCCTTCGACCGGAACGCGATCGCCAAGTGCATCCAGACCGCCGGCTTCAAGAACAAGTACAAGGGGCAGGGCGCGAAGGTGCAGGCCGAGTTCGCCAAGGCGATGAGCGCGCCCTCGGGCAAGGCGTCGGCGTGTCCGTACAAGGAGAGCAAGGAAAGCAAGGAGAAGGACAAGATCTGAACCGGCCCGGCGCCGTCTTTGCGCTGAGTCTTTTCTTCGGGGCGTGCCTGTCTTCGGGCACGCCCCGTTTCGCTGCCGCTTCCGCCGAGTCGCCGATCGACTGGGAAGCCCATCTCGACCTGGTCCAGGTCTCCCGCACCGACCAGATCAATTCGAACTTCTTCAGCTTCGCCGAAAACCCGTTCCACGCGATCCGGCTCCGCCTGCTCGCCGACGGCCGGATCCAGGAGCACATCTCCGCCTTCGCGGAGATCCTCTCCGACGACGGGAGAGCGCCCCGCCTCTACGGCGGATTCGTGCGCTTCTCCGACCCCAAGGGGCGCGACATCCATCTCGAGGCGGGAAAGATTCCGATGCACGTCGGCGCCTTTCCCAACCGGTCGGACGCCTCACGGAACAACCTGATCGGCTCCCCGCTCGTCTACCAGTACCACCTGGACGTCCGCGACGACCAGGTGCCGGTGCGTCCCGAGGACATCGTCGCCAACCAGGGGCGAGGCTACTTCACGAACTACGCGGCCGGCGGCCTCACCGGGCTCGGCTACCCCGGAACGGGGCAGGCGCTCTCGGTGCTCTACGAGAATTGCTGGGACGTCGGCGCGGTCGTGGTCGGCACCGCGAGACCCTTCGAATTCGCGCTCGGCGTCACCAACGGCACGGTCGGATCCATGGTCAGCACCGACGACAACGACGGCAAGCAGGTCCTCGGCCGCGTGGGCCTGGCTCCCGCGCCCTGGGTGCGCGCCGGGGTCTCGGGGGCGCGCGGGCCCTATCTGAGCCGCGCGCTCGAAGAGAGCGCGCTGCCGGCACGGAAGAGCGCGGACGACTACAACCAGGTGTTCGCCGGAGGCGATCTGGAGCTCTCCTACGATCGCGCGGTCGTCTACGGCGAGTACGTCTGGAACCGCTTCGAGCAGCCGTGGGTGGGCGACCTGGATCTCCGCGCCTGGTACGCGGAGGGGAAGGTGACGGTGCTCCCCGGCTGGTACGTGGCGGGCCGCTACAGCCGCGTCGCGTTCGACAATCTCACGCTCGCCGGCGGCCGGGCCGCCGCCTGGGACGCTCCCATCTGGCGGCGCGAGATCGGCATCGGATTCAAACCCTCGAAGATGCTCCTCGCCAAGCTGGTCCATCAGGAGACGCACACCGAGACCGTGCCGCGGCGCGTGGAGGCCTTCATGGCCGCCCAGCTCGCGGTGGTCTTCTAGCCCACCGTTCCTCCAGGGAGGTTCGCGATGCGCTTTCTCGGGAAGTACGCGGAGACCCTGTTCGCGATCATGCGGATCGTGGTCGGATTCCTGTACCTCTGCCACGGCGGGCAGAAGCTCTTCGGCTGGTTCGGCGCGGAGAAGGCGGCGGAGCCGCTCATGATCGCGGCGGGCGTCATCGAGTTCGGTGGCGGGCTCTTGGTCGCGATCGGGCTCGTCGCGTCCGCGGCCGCGTTCATCGCGAGCGGCGAGATGGCGGCGGCCTACTTCATGGTCCACGCGCCCCACTCCTTCTGGCCGATCGTGAACCACGGCGAGCTGCCGGCCTTGTACTGCTTCGTCTTCCTGTACATTGCGGCCCACGGCTCGGGCCGGCTGAGCGTGGACGCGGCCCGGCGGGGGGCTACCCGTACGTAGGTCCACTCGCCCCGCGGCCCGGCGGCCGGGAATACGCGGTTGTTGCGGCTATACAACCCCCGTAGACTGATGGGAGCGGCCCTCTACGCCGATCGCGCGGGGGGACGCGCCAGAAACCGCGATGATCACGCCCGAGCCATCGCGCGCCGGGGCCATCCCGGAGCGCTCCTTCGATAGCGAGTCACCTCTCGACGACACGGTATTCCGCCAAATCGTCCAGGGAGCGCGGGACTACGCCATTTTCCTCCTCAGCCCCGAGGGGTACATCCGCACCTGGAACCTGGGGGCCGAGCGGATCAAGGGATACACCCCATCGGAAATCATCGGCCAGCACTTCTCCCGCTTTTACACGCAGGACGCCATCGACCGCGGATGGCCGATGCGCGAGCTGGAGATCGCCAAGGCCGAGGGCCGCTTCGAGGACGAGGGGTGGCGCCTCCGCAAGGACGGATCCCGCTTCTGGGCGAACGTCATCATCACCGCCATCCACGACGAGAGCGGCGAGCTGGCCGGCTTCTCCAAGATCACGCGCGATCTGAGCGAGCGGCGGCGCCACGAGGAGTCGCTGCGCGAGAGCGAGGAGCGTTTCCGCCTCCTGCTGGAGGGAGTCTCCGACTACGCCATCGTGTTCCTGAACCCGGAAGGGTACGTGAGCAGCTGGAACGTGGGCGCGCGGCGGATCCAGGGCTACGGGGCGGACGAGATCATCGGCCGCCATTTCTCCCTCTTCTTCCCCAGCGAAGCCAAGAGCGCGGGCGCGCCGCAGCTCCTCCTGGATCAGGCGCGCGCCACCGGCCGCGCCGAGGACGACGGGTGGCGCACCCGGCGTGACGGCTCGCGTTTCTGGGCCAACGAGGTGATCACGGCGCTGTACGACCACGAGGGATCCCTGCGCGGGTACGCCAAGGTGACGCAGGACATGACCCAGCGCCGGAAGATCGAGGTGCTGGAGGAGACCGCGCGCCGCGTGAACGAATTCCTCGCCATGCTCGCCCATGAGCTGCGGAATCCGCTCGCGCCGATCCGGAACGCCGTGGGACTCATGCGCGCGAAGCGGATCGACGATCCCACGCTCCAGTGGTCGCGCGACGTGATCGAGCGGCAGACCGCCCACCTCTCGCGCCTGGTCGACGATCTCCTCGACGTCAGCCGGATCACCAGCGGCCGCCTCACGCTGCAGCGCGAGCGTCTGGACATGGCCGTCGTCTTCGAGCGGGCGGTGGAGGCCAGCCGGCCCCTGATCGAGGGGCGGCGCCAGGCGCTGGAGGTGCGGCTGCCCGAGACCCCGCTCTGGGTGGAAGGGGACCTGATCCGGCTCGCCCAGATCGTGCTCAATCTCCTGAACAACGCGGCCAAGTACACGCCGGCCGGCGGGCGCATCTGGCTGAGCGGAGAGCTGGAGGCCGGAAAGGCCGTCATCCGCGTCCGCGATTCCGGAGTGGGGATCTCGTCGGAGCTCAAGACCCGGATCTTCGATCTCTTCACGCAGGGGGCGCGCACGCTCGACCGCTCGGACGGCGGTCTCGGCATCGGGCTCACGCTGGTCGAGCGACTCGCGGCGCTCCACGGCGGCACCGTGGAGGTGGTGAGCGCCGGCGCGAACCAGGGCAGCGAGTTCATCGTGCGGCTTCCGGCGGCCGCCCCGCGCGAGGCCGCCCCGGGCAAGGACGCCGCGGGAGCGGGGTCGGGCCACGCCGCGCGGCGTCGCGTGCTCGTGGTGGACGACAACCGCGACGCCACCGAGACCATGTCGATGCTCCTGGGCGTCTGGGGACACGACACGCGGAGCGCGAACGACGGACCCGGGGCCCTCACGGTCGCCGCGGCGTTCCAGCCCGAGGTGGTCCTGCTCGACATCGGACTCCCCGGCATGGACGGCTACGAGGTCGCGCGCCAGATGCACGCGCTGCCCGGTCTTCGGAACGCGGTCCTCATCGCGATGACCGGCTACGGCCAGGAAGAAGACCGCATGCGCTCCCGGTCCGCGGGATTCGCCCGCCACCTCGTGAAGCCCGCCGACCCGAGCGCCCTGCGGCAGCTGCTCGAGTCGCTTCCGGAGTAGCCCGCCGGGCGGCTGGGCCGCTCAGCCCGCGAGGCGCTTGGCCAGCGCGCGGCGGCTGGCGGGGGTGTTGTCGAAGGTCGCGAGCAGCGTGCGCACCTCGGGCCACTCGTCGGTCACGTGCGGGTTGAGCGAGGCGACCGTC
>DASSLZ010000043.1:0-3306 GCA_035689165.1 Candidatus Eiseniibacteriota bacterium
CCAGATGGAGCTGGACGGACTGAAGGTCGAAGTGCAGAAGCAGCAGGACCTCCTCGCCACCCTCGAGCGGGAAGCCGCCTCCTCGCGCATCAGCGAGGCGATGGAGACGAGCCAGCTCTCCTTCCGGATCGAAGTCGTCGAGCCCCCCGTGCTGCCGCTCAAGCCGGTGTGGCCGGACAAGCTCAAGGTGATCCTGGGCGCGCTCCTCCTGGGGCCGCTCTTCTCGGTCGGTATCATCCTCGGCGCCGAGCGCGTCGGGGCGATCCTCCGCACGGTGGAGCAGGCCGAAGAGGAGATGGGGACCAAGGTGATCGGGACGATCCCGCGCATCGAGGGCTGGTCCCGCCCCGGCTCCTTCCTCGAGAACAACTGGGCGCCGCTCTCCATCCTGGCCATCCTGATCCTGACCGCGTTGGTGTCCGTGACGTACACGAGCCTCAACTCGACCCGCCACGCCGCGACGACGAGCGGCGAGCTGCGCCGGTAGGGTTCCCGTGCCCAAAGAAGCCCCGCGCAGCCTCTTCACCGAGTTCAGCACCGACGCGCCCTACGTCACCGAGGCGCGCCGTCTCCTCCAGTCGCTGATGCGCCAGCACCGCGGGCCCGCCTGCCGCGTCTACATGGTCTCCAGCGCGGGGCGCGGCGAGGGAAAGAGCACGATCTGCGGGCTGCTCGGCATCGTCGCGGCGCGGATCTTCCATCGCCACACGCTCATCATCGACGCCGACATGCGCCGGCCCACGATGCACCAGCTCCTCGACCTCTCGCAGAAGCCGGGTCTGTACGAGCTGTTGCACGGCACGGCCAGCCTGGACCTGGCGCGCCGCCCGACGACGCTGCCGCTCTTGCACGCGATCCCGAGCGGCAAGCCCGGCTCGCACGTGAGCGATTCCTACGACGACGAAGCGTTCGAGAAGCTGCTGCAGTCGGTGCGTCCCAGCTACGATCTGATCTTCATCGACGCGGCGCCCATCGTGCCGGTCGTGGAGCCGATCATGATGGCGGAGCACGTGGACGGGATCCTGCTGGTCGCCATGGCCGGCCGCACCCCGATCACGATGATCCGGCGCATGCGGGGCATCCTGACGCCCGTCGCGAGCAAGGTGGCCGGCGCGATCGTGAACAACGCCACGGAAGGCCTGCCGTACTATTACGACTACAGCTACTACGGATACAAACCGCTCCTGTCCCGGCGCGATCGGAATAAGGTGGGGGGTCCGACCGCTCCCGGCGCCGAGGTCCAGCCCAACGGCGATGGAGCCGCAACACCCCACGCGGCGTCTTCCCCCGCGCCACCGGCGCACGCCGCGAAACCCAAGCCCAAGGAGTAACCCTCATGTCGCCCCGCAAGCGGTCCGGAACGGCCGCATCGCGTCTTTCCGCTCGCCTAGACAACCGTAGCGCACGCATCGGCGTCATCGGCCTCGGCTACGTCGGCCTGCCGTTGGCGGTGGAATTCGCCAAGGTGGGCTACCGCGTCACGGGTTTCGAAATCGATGCCAAGCGCGCCGCCACGCTGAACCGGGGAATCTCCTACATCCAGGACGTCCCGACCGGCGACGTGCGCGGCCTGGTGCGCGAAGGGATGCTGCAGGCCACGCTCGACTTCGACGCCCTCGCGAAGATGGACGTCGTCGACATCTGCGTGCCCACGCCGCTTCGCAAGACGAAGGATCCCGACGTCTCCTACATCGTGGCGGCCGTGAAGGACATCGCGCCGCGCCTGAAGCGCGGGCAGCTGGTCGTGCTGGAGAGCACCACCTATCCCGGCACCACCGACGAGCTGGTGCTCCCGCTGCTGGCCGAGGGGGGCCTCACGGTGGGGAAGGACTTCTTCCTCGCCTTCTCGCCGGAGCGCGTCGACCCGGGCAACGAGAAGTACCAGACCAAGAACATCCCCAAGGTCGTGGGCGGCGTCACGCCCGAGTGCACGCGGCTCGTCGCGCAGTTCTACGGGGCCGTCATGGATTCGATCGTCCCGGTGGGCTCCACGCGCGTCGCCGAGATGGTGAAGCTGCTCGAGAACACCTTCCGCAGCGTGAACATCGGGCTCGTGAACGAGCTCGCGCTCATGTGCGACCGGATGGGAATCGACGTCTGGGAGGTCATCGACGCCGCGAAGACGAAGCCCTTCGGGTTCATGCCGTTCTACCCGGGACCGGGACTGGGGGGCCACTGCATTCCGATCGATCCCTTCTATCTCTCCTGGAAGGCGCGCGAGAGCGGGTTCGAGGCGCGCTTCATCGAGCTCGCGGGGAACGTGAACGGCGGGATGCCGCACCACGTCACCAAGCGCGTGAGCGAGGCCCTGAACTCCGTGCGGAAGCCGCTCCGGGGCTCGAAGGTGCTCGTCGTGGGCGTGGCCTACAAGGCCGACATCGACGACGTGCGCGAGTCCCCCTCGCTCGACATCATGGAGATCCTCGAGCGCGACGGGGCGCGCGTGACCTACGCCGATCCCTACGTGCCCACGCTGCGGCACAACGGCTCGATGCTCCACGCCAAGCCGCTCACGCCGGCCGCCATCCGGGCCGCCGACTGCGTCGTGATCGCGACGGCGCACAAGAACCTCGACTACGCCATGATCGCCCGGAACGCCAAGACGATCGTGGATTCCCGAAACGCCCTCAAGGGACGACGCACGCGCGGCGTCTTCAAGCTGTAGGGGGGCCCATGGGACGCTACCTGGTCACCGGCGGGGCCGGATTCATCGGATCCCATATCGCCGAGCGTCTTCTCCGGGACGGCCACGAGGTCCGCATCCTGGACAACCTGGCCACGGGGAAGCGCGAGAACGTGGAGGCGATCCGTCCCGCCGGTCCCGGGCGGCTGGAATGGCTGGAGGAGGACGTGCGCGACCTGGCCGCGTGCCGGCGCGCGTGCGCCGGCGTCGAGTACGTCCTCCACGAGGCCGCGCTCGGCTCGGTGCCGCGCTCGGTCGAGAACCCGGGCGAGACCACCGCGGTCAACGTCCTCGGCACCGTGAACGTCTTCCAGGCGGCGCGCGAGGCCAAGGTGCGCCGCGTGGTCTGGGCGTCGTCCTCCTCGGTGTACGGCGACACGCCGACCCTCCCCAAGCACGAGCAGATGCCGCTCTCCCCGCGCTCGCCGTACGCGGCGGGGAAGCTCGCCGGGGAGGAGTTCGCGCGGGTCTTCGCGGGAACGATGGACCTGCCGGTGGTCTCGCTCCGCTACTTCAACGTGTTCGGACCGCGCCAGGATCCCGACTCGCAGTACGCGGCGGTGATCCCGCGCTTCATCCGCGCCCTCGTGGAAGGGAAGCGCCCGACGGTCTACGGCGACGGC
>DASSLZ010000044.1:0-8790 GCA_035689165.1 Candidatus Eiseniibacteriota bacterium
ACCAGCTCTTCACGACGATCGGGATGCCCGCGCCCACCGCCCACGAAGTCAGGTTGTCATCGGGATACCCGTCGAGCGTCGCGGACTTCGAATTGAACCCCACTCCGAGATCGATCCCGACCTTCTGTCCGGCCAGCCACCAGCGCACGCCGACCGGCGCGTCGACGTCGTGGAACCCCAGGCCGATGCTCTTGTGCTCGGCCGGAGGCATGTCGTCCGCCAGCGCCAGCGCCGGCAGGATCGTGAGAAGCGCGAACAAGGTCACGGCCAGAATCGACAGCGATCGGTTCATGCGTTTCCCTCCTGGGAAAGGTCCGTCGGTTCGTTCGGCCGCGGCATGTGCCCGATGCCGCGGCCAGGGTCGCCCGTCAGGCACGGCGTGATTCCGTTTCCGGCCGGATAACGCTAGACCACCGGCCTCCGTCCCGAGACGAGACGGATGATGATGGCGATGACCGCAAGGACGAGCAGGATGTGGATGAGGCCGCCAAGGGTGTAGTGGGTGAGCATGCCCAGCAGCCACATGACCACGAGCAGGACGGCGATGGTTTCGATCATGACGTTCTCCCAATCGTAAGGAACGCGAACGCGTTCCGTGAGCCGCGACGTTCGTACGACGGCTGGGATGGTAGGCACTCCTACGAAGCGGGTCAATCGAGGGAGATGGAAGGAGGTTGTTCCGAGGCGGCGTGGGTCCCCTGGAGCGCGGCGACCGCCCAGCGCCTGTGAATCGGAGAACAAGTTGTGTTCCGGCGCGTTACACGCGTCGGGTCATCTCGGCATGCTGTTTGCTCAACAGCCGCGTCGAAGAATGTTCCGCCACGGTCGGAAAAATGTCGACACGTCCTCCGGCGGCTTCCACCGTCTCCCGTCCCACCACGTCCTCAGGCTTGTAGTCGCCGCCCTTCACGAGGACATCCGGCTGGAGCGCCTCGATGACGCTACGCGGCGTCTCGTCGTCGAAGACGAAGACGCCATCCACGTCGGTGAGCGCGGCGAGGATGGCGGCCCGGTCGGCCTCGCTCTGCACCGGACGGCCGCGGCCCTTCAGCGCGTGGACCGAACGGTCGGAGTTCAACCCGACGAGAAGGTAGTGCCCCTGGCGCTTGGCGTGCGCCAGCAGCGCGACGTGGCCCGGATGGAGGATGTCGAAGCAGCCGTTCGTGAAGACGAAGGTCTGGGAGAGGACCCGCGACGCCGCCCGCCGGCGAAGCGCATCCTCGAACGTGAGCACCTCACCCAAGGGCCGGCTCCTCCAGCGAGGCGATCAGCTCGGCGGCCCCCGCGGCCGCCGTTCCCACATGCGCCACGACGAGCCCCGCGGCGTGATTGGCTAGGACGCAGGCCTCGGGGAGCGTCGCCTCGGCGGCGAGGGCGGCGCCCATCGCGGCGACGACCGTGTCCCCCGCGCCCGTGACGTCGTAGACCTCGCGGGCGCGCGTCGGGAAGTGCGTGTGCCCCTCCGCGGTGAAGAGCGACATCCCCTCCTCGCCGCGCGTGATCAGCACGGAGCGCGCGTCCAGCCGCTCGCGCAGTCCGAAGCCGGCCTCGAGGAGCGATTCGGTGTCGCGCAGCTTCCGCCCCCAGGCCTGCGAGGCCTCAGCCACGTTCGGCGTGATCACGGTGACCCCTCGATAGCGGAAGAAATGCTCTTCCTTGGGATCCACCGCCACCGGGACGCCGCGGCGCGAGAGCTCGGGAAGCAGCCGGTCCAAAAGCTCGGGCGTGACCACGCCCTTGCCGTAGTCGCTCACGATGGCGGCGTCGGCGCGGCCGGCCGCGGCGCGGATCCGCTCCCAGAGCGCTTCCTGGGCGGCGGCGCCGGCGGGTTCCCGGCTCTCTTCGTCGGCGCGGAGCACCTGCTGGTGGTGGGCGATGATGCGGGTCTTGAGCGTGGTGCGGCGGGCGGCGTCTTTGACCACGCCCGTCTCGGGCTCCACGCGCCGCTCGGCCAGGAGCCGCGCGCACTCTTCGCCCGCGGCATCGGCGCCGAGAAGGCCGCAGAGGATGGGCGTCGCCCCGAGCGCGCGCACGTTGTGCGCGACGTTCGCGGCACCGCCCAGCCGGAGCTCCTCCCGTTCCACGTCCACGACCAGCACCGGCGCCTCGGGCGAGACGCGGCTCGCGCGCCCCCAGAGATAGCGATCCAGGATCACGTCCCCTACGACCAGGACCGTGCGCCCGGCCATGGCCCGCACGCGCGCGGCCAGGGCGCCGCCCGGCCCTCGCGAGGGAACGGGAACGGCCCCGGGAGGAGCGCTGGGAAGCGGCTTCACGCCTCGTCGGCTCCTTCGATGTCGACCTTCCGCCGCGTCGTGGTCCTCGGACGCGAGGCCAGGTAGTCGCGGATCAGCGCCTTGGCCTTCGCCTCGTCGCGTTCGAGCACCTCGATCTTCCCCCAGTACCCATGCCCCACCGATTCCACGCCGGGGAGCATGGAGATCTCCACGGGCTGCAGCATGGCAAGGACCCCCTGCTCGCGCAGGAAATCGGCCAGCATCGTGCCGGTGGCTTCGTCGGGCACGTCGTGCACGGGCACCAGATCTTCGGGTATCTTGTCGGGCTCCAGCTCGTCTTCGTCGTGCTTCCGGCGCTCGGTCATTCCTCGTATCCCTCCGGGAAGCGCTGCCGCCACTGCCAGGCAGTCTCCACCATTTCGTTGAGTTCCTCGAACTGCCGCGTCCAGCCTAACACGCGCCACGCCTCGGCGGCGGAGGCGATCAGGACCGGAGGATCCCCCGCCCGGCGCGGCGAATCCTGCGTCGGGACGGGCAACCCGGTGACCTCCTCGACGGTTCGGATCACCTGCCGCACCGAACTCCCGGTGCCGGTGCCGAGGTTCAAGGTCACGCTTTCGCCCCCGTCGGCCAGGTAGCGCATCGCGCGCAGATGGGCGTCGGCGATATCCACGACGTGGATGTAGTCGCGGATCGCCGTGCCGTCCTCGGTCGGATAGTCGCTGCCGTAGACCGGGACCGGCCCCTTCGCCCCGCGCGCCGCGTCGATCACGAGCGGGATCAGGTGGGTCTCGTTCCGGTGGTCCTCGCCCCGGTCGATGCTCGCGCCCGCCACGTTGAAGTAGCGGAGGGCGACGTAGCGGAGCCCGTCGGTCTCGCCCCGCTCGCGCAGCATCCGCTCGAAGCGGAGCTTGGTCTCGCCGTAGGGATTCCCGGGCTTCAACGGCGAATCCTCGCGCAGCGGCATCGGCGCCGCCGCGTCGTACACCGCGGCCGTCGATGAGAAGACCATGTGCTTCACGCCGTGGTCGCGCATGGCGTCGAGCAGGATCTTCCCGTACTCCACGTTCGCCCGCTCGTACAGGTCGGGGTGCGCGACCGATTCGGAGACGATCGACTTGGCCGCGAGGTGGATGACGCAGTCGATCTCCTTGGTCGTGAAGGCCTCGCGGAGGCGCTCGGGATCCTGGATGGCCCCGGCCACCAGGAACGCCAGCGGCGGCACCGCCGCCCGGTGCCCCGTGGAGAGCTCGTCGAGGATGATCGTCGAGTGGCGCGCGCGCACGAGCTCTTCGGCCACGATGCTGCCGATGTAGCCGGCGCCGCCGACGACCAGGGCGTTCACGGCCGGGCGAGGGACGCGCGGAGGGCGCGAACCGCCGCCGGCGGATCGGGGGCGTGAAAGATGGAGTGTCCCGCGACGAAGGCGTCGGCGCCGGCGCGCCCGGCCAGCGGCGCCGTATGGACGTCGATCCCGCCGTCCACCATGACGAGGCAGTCCAGCCCGCGCTCCGCGACGGCGCGCCGCGTCGCGGCGATCCGCTCGGGAGATCCCGGGAGGAACGCCTGGCCGCCGGCGCCGGGCTCGACCGTCATGACGAGGGCGATGTCGCAGTCGGGGAGCGCTGGAATCAGGCGCTCCATCGGCGTGGCGGGCTTGATCGAGAGCCCCGCGCGCAGGCCGCGGGCGCGAATGGCCCGCGCCGCGGCGGCGGGATCGTCCACGGCTTCCACGTGCACGATGACATGGTCGGCGCCCGCGTCGGCGAACGCGGGAAGGTGGCGGAGCGGATCGACGATCATGAGGTGCACGTCGAGCGGAAGGCGGGTCATCTTCCGGATCCCGGCGACGACGATGGGCCCGAACGTGAGATTGGGAACGAACTGCCCGTCCATGACGTCGACGTGGATGAAGTCGGCCCCCGCCGCTTCGACGCTCGCGATCGCCTCGGCGAGGCGCGCGAAGTCGGCGGAGAGGATCGAGGGGCAGACGCGGCATCGCCCGGGAGCGGACCACGTCCCGGCGGCGCCCCGCGCTTCCGGGGCCCCCTTCATGGATTCACGTAGAGGACGATCGAATCGCGCGGGGCGACCCGGTGTCCCGGCGGCGGATCCTGTCCGGTGACGGCGTCGGAGGGTCCGCGCGCCGTCCCCGCCGCGCGGATCGCCACGGAGAATCCCTCGTCGCGAAGGCCCCGCGCGGTTCCCGATCCGTCGCGTCCCGTCAGATCGGGGAGCACGAAGCCGCGCGGCGGCGGGCCGAGGCTGACCAGCAGGTCCACCACCGTCTCCTGCTCCACGACCGTCTCACCCGGAGGATCGCTCGCGATCACGAGGTCCTTTCCGATCTCGTCGGTGTAGACGCGCGCCACCTTGCCGCGGCGAAGGCCCGAGCTCTCGAGCTGGATGCCGGCCTGCCGCTCGGACACGCCGTCCAGCACGGGAACGCTGGTCCCCTGCGCGCCCAGGCTCACGACGACGGCGATGCGCCGCCCGCGCTTCACCTGGCCGCCCGCGGGCGGGTCCTGCGCCGCGATGAAGCCGCGCGGCACGTCGGGGCTCCACTGCTCGGAGATCTTGGAGAGCCGGAGGTCCTCCGAGGCCAGCACGCGCTCGGCCTCGCGCTCGGAGAGTCCGGTCACTTCGGGAACCGGCACCTCGGCGCCCTGCCGCGTGAAGCTGGGCATGAGCACCAGGTTGATCACCAGGAACCCGCCGAGGAGCGCGATCGCCGAGAGGAGGAGCGTGCCGGTGATGAGGTTGAAGCGCGGACCGCGGCGGCGCTCCGCGCGGGGCGGCGCCGTGGCCTCCGGCGAGAGGGAATCCAGCGCGAGCGGCGAGGCGTCGATCGCCCGGCCGCCGTCGCCCGACGGCGGCGGCTCGGCGAGCTTCGTTTCCGGTGCGGTGCCGAGCGAGACGCCCGGCTCGGCCTCGCGGACGCGTTCGGCTTCGCGCTGCGCGATCGCGCGGCGGCGCCAGGGCTCGACGGGACGGCGGCGGCCCCTCATCGGCGCTTGAGCCTCGCCGCAAACACGCCGTCGGTGCCGTGCACGTGCGGCAGCGCGCGAAAGAAGGGCTCGGAACCGCGAAACGAAGGCGGGAGGAACGGGCGAGCGTCGTCGAGGGAGAATTCCGGATGTCGGCTCAGAAACGGCGTCACGATCGCGTCGGTCTCCTCCGGTTCGAGGGAGCAGACACTATACACCAGAACGCCGCCGGCCAAGACGAGCGGCGCCGACGCCTCGAGCAGCGCCGTCTGCAGCGCCGCCATCTCCGCGATGGCGCCGGGCTCCTTGCGCCAGCGCGCGTCCGCGCGGCGGCGGAGAACGCCCAGGCCGGAGCAGGGCGCGTCGACGAGCACGCGGCCGAACGGGCCGCGAAGCGGCGGCGCGGTGCCGTCGCCGCACACGATCCCGGCGCGCGCGAGGCCGAGACGCTCTTCGAGGTTCGCGCGAAGCGCGCGCGCCCGGCTTGGATGCCGCTCCAGCGCGACGACCGAGCCCGCCGGCTGGACGGCCTCGGCGATCTGCGAGGCCTTGCCCCCCGGCGCGGCCGCGACGTCGAGCGCCCGATCGCCGGGGCGCGGGTCGAGGACTGGCACGACGCACGCCTCCGCCTCGTCCTGCAGCGACAGGAGGCCTTCGCGGAAGAGCGGCGAGCGCGCCGCGGTGAACCCGTCCCCCACGATCAGCACCGGCCCTCCGTTCTTCCCCGGCTCCACCGCGAATCCCTCGGCGCGCAGCGCTTCCGCGAGCGCTTCGGTCGAGGTGCGCGCCCGGTTGGCGCGCACGGAGACGCGCGGCTCGACGTTGTCGGCGGCGAGGAGGAGCGCCGCCTCTTCGGCGCCATAGCGCGCCACCCACCGATCCACCAGCCAGCGCGGATGCGAATGCTGGATCGCGAGGCGGGCCGCCGGGTCGGTCGCGGCGTCCGGAAGCGGCGCCACGGCGCCCCCCGCCAGCCGCCGCAGCACCGCGTTCACGAGCCCGGCCGTTCCGGGATGCCCGTATTTCTTGGCGAGCTTCACGCTCTCGTCCACGGCCGCCGAGGAAGGCACGCGCGTGAGCACGAGGATCTGGAACGCCCCGATCCGAAGCACCTCGCGGATCCAGAGGGGAAGCTCGTCCCAGCGTGGGCCGGTGAGCGCGGCCAGGTGATGATCGAGCAGCGCCCGATGGCGCAGCGTCCCCTGCACCAGCGTCGTGACCAGCCCGGCATCGCGCGGATCCAGCCTCGAATCGCGGAGGCGGCTCTCGAGCAGCCGGTCGGAATAGGCGCGGCGGCTCTCCGCCGCGGCCAGGATCTGGAGCGCGAGCTCGCGCGGGCCGACCGGCTTCCGGCGGCGCGGCGGCGCGGGGCGGCGCGTCACGGCGAAGCCTTCGAGCGCGCGCCGGGCGCGGCCGCGCCGGTGGCGAGCGGGAGCCGATCCCCAGGCTTGAGCCGCTTTCCGTTGGCGTACTCGGCGCCGGACATCGTTTTCCTTCCCGCCGGCTTCACACGCAGAAGCCAGAGCGACCCCTGTGGGAGCGCGATCACCATGCCGCGGGCGCGGTCGATCGCGAGCAGGGTGCCGGGGGCGACTTCAGAGCGAGTCGCCGAGCCGGGCTCGGCGGCGAGCACGAGGAGCCGGTCACCGGAGCCGCCCGCGGCGGGGGCGCCCGCTTCCGGGCTGGGGGCGCCGGCGGCCGGCGACGACATCAGGACGAAATGGGCCCCCGGCTCGGGGGCGAACGCGCGGACCCGGCGGGCGAGAACCTCCGGCGACTCGCCGGGATCGAGCCGCGCGTCGGCGGCCCGGATCTTCCCGGCCATCGTCGCGCGCGCGGGGTCCTGTTCCTCGCGAAGGATCTCGCCGGCCTCGATCCGGTCGAGCGATTCGGCCAGGCATTCGGCGCCGAGCGCAGCGAGCCGCGCGCCGAGCGCTCCGGCGTCCTCGCCCGGCGCGATCGCCGTGCTCCGCGAGAGAAAGACCGGCCCCTCGTCGAGCCCCTCGGTCATCCACATCGTGGTCACGCCGGTCTCGGCGTCGCCCGAAAGGAGCGCGGCCTGGACTGGGGCGGCCCCGCGATGACGCGGCAGGAGCGAGTAGTGCACGTTGAGGGCGCCCAGCCGGGGCACGGCGAGCAGGGCCCGGGGAAAGATCTGTCCGTAGGCGGCGACGATCAGGAGATCGGGCTGAAGCGCGCGGACCCGCTCGAGCGCCTCGGGCGCGCCGGCCCTGGGCGGCGTCTCGACCGGAAGCCCGAGCTCGAGCGCGGCCTCCTTGACCGGGGATGCCGACGAGGCGAGACCGCGACCCCTGGGACGGTCGGGACGCGTCACCACGAGGAGCGGGGCGCGTCCATCCAGGACGAGGCGCCGGAGCGGCGGCACGGCGAGCGCGGGCGTGCCGTAGTAGACGAGGCGCATATCAGTCCCTGGGAGCGGGTGGAGGGCGGAGGCCGGTCGGCCGCACGCCGGTCAGAGCGAGGAGCGGGAGCCCTCGGCGTCCATCGCATGGACGGGCGCCTGGAAGCGCTTCAAGCGCGCTTCGAGGAGCTTCCGCTTGATCGGGCTCAAGCGGTCGAGGAAGAGGATTCCGTCCAGGTGATCCAGCTCGTGCTGGATCGCGCGGGCGAGGAGTCCCTCGGCTTCGAGCGTGAAGGGGTGGCCGTTCTCGTCCGTGGCCTGGACCTCGATCGCGGCCCAGCGCTTCACGTCCTCGCGATACCCGGGGATGCTCAGGCATCCCTCCTCGCCGTTCATGGTCCCTTCGCGCTTCGTGATCACCGGGTTCACGAACGCCTGCTTCGTGCGTCCGACCTCGTCCTCGACGTCCACGACGAAGACGCGCGTCGACTCCCCCACCTGCGGCGCCGCCAGCCCGACGCCCTTCTCGCGATACATCACGTCGAAGAGATCCGCCACGAGCGCGGCCAGCTCGGGCCCCGCCTGGGCGGGCGCGGCTTTCCGGCGCAGCACCGGATCGCCGTAATAGCGGAGGTTCCGGGCCACTTCAGCTCCCACGCTCCACGACCTGGACGATCGCCTGCTTCGAGAACTCCATCTTCACGTCCTCCGCCACGCGAAGCACGACGACGTCGTCCTTGGCGCCGGTTCCGATCACGGTGCCGTAGACGCCGCCGGAGGTGAGGACGCGGTCCCCCTTCCGGATCGAGGCCAGCATCTGCTCGGCTTCCTTCTGCTTCTTCTGCTGCGGGCGGATGATGAGGAAGTAGAAGATTCCGATCGTGATCGCCAGGATCGCGACCATGTGCAGCATCTGATCGGCGGGCGACGGCGCGGCGACGGGCGCGGCCTGCGCGTACACGGCATCCAGCATGGATTACTCCTGGGCCTCGGGCGGGGAGGCGTCGTCCCGGCGCGCGCGGTAGCGGCGGCGGAACTCGCGCTCGTACACGTCGAAGGCGCCGCGATCGATCGCCTCGCGCGCCTCCTTCATGAGTGTCTGGTAAAACGTGACGTTGTGCAAGGTCAGCATTCGGTGGGCGAGGATCTCCCCCGCCTGGTGCAGGTGGCGCAGATAGGCGCGCGTGAAACGCGCGCACGCCGC
>DASSLZ010000045.1:0-16496 GCA_035689165.1 Candidatus Eiseniibacteriota bacterium
GGCTCCGGCCGGGCGCCAGGTTCCAGCTAGCTCACTTCTTCCACATCCAATCCCACCACTTCCGGCCCTCGCCGGGCGCCGGCCCGGGCGCGGAGCTCCACTCGGCGTCGCCGCCCATCCGCTGGTGGATCCGGCGCATGCTCCAACCGGTCAGGTCGGCCAGCGTCTCCGCTTCCTTCGCGCGCCGCTCGCGCACCTGCCCGCGATAGGCGCGCATCGCTTCGCACTCGCCCTGGCCCCGGAAGGGATGCCGGATCACGAACCGTCCCTGGAAGCTCGTCTTGTCCCCGGTCTCCTGGAAGACGAGGTCCTCGGGGAAATGGGCGGCGTCGTAGCGCACGTGGAGCCGCGTCACGAACACTTCCTGCGGGTTGCCCGGCGGCGGCATGAACTGCGGAGCGATCCCCGGCCCGCCGCGCCGTCCGGGCGGCACGATCCCGGTGTTGATCCAGAAGACGCCCAGCCCGGCCAGCTCCTCGCGCGACATCGGATCGGCCGCGCAGGGATCGCACCACGCCATGTCCCACGCGTACTCGAGGAAGACCGCGTCGCCGCCCGCGTGCTCGTGCTGCTCGGCGAACATGTCCTTGTAGAAGCGGGGGAAGTCCTCCTTCACGAACTCCGGGATCTCGGCGTCGGAGGGAAGGCGAACGGTGCGGTAGTTGGTCGTCTCCACCCGGCCGTTCCGCGTGAGCGCGTAGACGAACAGCTCTTGAGGCCCGTCGGCGTTCACCATGCCGAGACGGAGCGGGAGCATGAACTTGGGCGAATCGAAGGCCATCTGCAGCGGGCGCAGGTACGAGTATCCGAGCTTCGCCTGTTCTGCCAGGTTCACGCGCGCGACGAAGAACTTCATCCCTTGGCGGAGGTAGCTGGCCAGCACGCGCGAGGCTCCGGGCGGAACGCGATAGTCGTGGATCCGAAGCCACGTCTCGAGGCCGCCGCTCTCCTTGGCCGAAAGGATCAGGATGTCGTACTCGCCGACCGTGTAGCGGGCTTCGACGCGCACGCCGAGGGAGCGGTCGAGCCGCGCGTCACCGGCGGCCTGTCCGGCCGCCATGGGCGCCGCGTTCCGGAGGGCGGACATCTTCTCCATCGCGTACACCCGGCATGGGTCGGGATCGAAGTACTCCACCAGCCGCGGCGCCGTGTAGGCGTCCAGGTGGTCCACCGCCTTGGGATCGCCGACGTGGATCTGCCCCTTCTCGAGCACCGTCGGCACCGGCACCACCAGCGCGAACTCCTCGGGCTCGCCCTTGAAGTCGCTCGCCATCGTGAGGACGGTGTGGTCCTCGTCGCGGACCAGCACCACCTTCGAGGCCTTGTTGAACAGCTTGGCGTCGCCGCGCGCGACGTAGAAGCCGCAGAAGCTATGCGCGGCTGGGGCCGAGAGCAGGCTCGCCGACACGATCGCCAGCGCGCACGTCCATCGGTTCACGAAGGTCTCCTTTCCAGAGGGGGCCGACCACGGGACGCTTCCATTCGTACTTGGGGCCGGGCAGCAGGCGGTCGATCAGCGGTACCGCCGGGGCGAGGGCGGCCAGGGCCCAGAGGGGGCCGTTGGGCCGGAAGAGCACGAACGCGACGGCGCCGGCGCCGGCGGCGACGAGCGACGCAAAGAGGATCCGCCCGGCGCGCGTGTTCGGCGTCGTCTTGGGATCGGAGATCATGTGAAACGCGAAGATCATGAGCGCGCCGCTGGTCATGCGGTGCGCCGCGATCCGGAGCGGCTCGCCGACCCACATCGAGCGGCCGAAGAGCACGGCGGCGTAGGCGGCGAGGAACGCGATGGTCGTGTCGCTTCTGGCCGAGCGGTTCACGACGAACGCGCCCGCCATCGCCATGGCGTACGCCAGGGTGGGTCCGCTACCCCACTGGCCGGGCGAGACCCAGGCCCGGTCGAAGGCGATCATCATGACGACGAGGGCGATGTTGGTGGGATTCCAGATGTGCTTGCCATTCCACCGCACCAGGAACTTGCTCCCGATGGCGATCGAGGCGCAGAGCACAGCCAGGCGCCAGTCGTTGGCGCGGAAGAGGAAGCAGAGCCCGAGTCCGGAGATCAAGGCGCTCTTCCACTCGAAGGTCGGGATCCGGAAGAGGCGGGTGAACAGGAGCTGCGCGGCCAGGGCCGTTCCGATCGTCGCCGCGATCTGAACCGGCGGCGTGTCGAAGTGGAGCCGGAGGAGCCCGTAGGTCAAGAGCCCGCCCAGGCAGCAGATCTGCCACCACCGGGGGTCGAAGCGCCGGGTCATGAAGCCGGGCCGGGTCGCGAGCGCCGGGGAAGAAAGGCTGGATCCAGCCGGGATTTCGGGTCGGGAGTGCGCTCGGAGGAGACTCATCGTACCCCCGTTTACGCCCGTCGGGAGCGCTCCATTCCGGGCGAAAAAAACGAACCGGCCCCTCGCGCGTGGCGGGGGGCCGGGGGACGATTGAATGGAACGATATCCAGGACCTGGCGGTCGTCAAGCCCTGGCCGGACGAAATGAGGCGTCGAAGCGAATAATTTCTTACCAGGTACCAAGGTAGCCTTGGGTTTTCCCCCTGGGTCCAATAGGTTGGCGTTGCTTGCCGGACGATAAATGCGGTAACAGGAAGAGCGAAACGTTGGCGTCGCCGCGGTCGAACCATACCTGGAGGCTCCGCATGAGACGTGTCCCCTGGCACATCGCGTTTGCGGCCGGAGCGGCGGTCGCGCTGGCATCCGCAGCGGCCATCGCGACGGCCCAGTCCTCCCCGCCCGATCAGACTGCAGCGGCGCATGCCACGTACGTCGGCATGCAGGCCTGTCAGGACTGCCACGAAGACCAGTTCAAGAGCTGGGAGCACAATCCGCATCACGGCTCCCAGATCGACTCGAATCCCACGGGCAAGAAGGAAGTGGAGTGCGAGTCGTGCCACGGACCGGGCTCGCTCCACGTCGAGGCCGGCGGCGACAAGGACAACCCCGGCTTCCACACGATCCGCAATCTCAAGACCATGAAAGCGGACGCGTCCTCGGAGGTCTGCGCGACCTGCCATCGGACGGCGGAGCAGTTCCACTGGAAGAGCAGCACGCACGCGCGGAACCGGGTGGCCTGCGTCGACTGCCACGCCGTTCACAGCCCGAAGGATCCGGGCGGACAGCTCCTGCTGCAGGCGACCGGCACCAGCGAGCTCTGCCTGCGTTGCCACACCGACAAGCGGAGCCAGGTCGCGCACGTGTCGCACATGCCGGTCCCCGAAGGCGGGATCACCTGCGCCGACTGCCACAATCCGCACGGCTCGCCCGGGCCGCACATGATCCGGGGCGCTTCGAACAACGAGCTGTGCGAGAGCTGCCACATGGACAAGCGCGGTCCCTTCCTCTGGGAGCACCCGCCCGTCCGCGAGGACTGCTTGAACTGCCACGAGCCGCACGGCTCCAACAACGACAAGATGCTCGTGACCAAGCGCCCGTTCCTCTGCCAGCGCTGCCACATCGCGACGCGGCATCCGAGCACGCTGTACGACCTGCCGGATCTGACCGCTTCGAACCGGACCCGCATCGTCGATCGCGGGTGTGTCAACTGCCACACCCAGATCCACGGGTCCAATCATCCGTCCGGCGAAACGCTACTGAGATAGGGAGGGGTCATGAAACGGCTTCGGCAGATCCAGTGGGCCCTCCCGGCGATGATCGTGCTCTCGATCGCGGCAGCGTGCCCGGTTTTCGCGGCGGACGGGGAAGTGACGATCGGCTCGCAGTGGTACAACCAGACGACCCGCGAGCCCAAGTGGTTCGACGAATACCGCGACATCACGAACGGCCCGATGATCGAGTCGTTCGTCATTCTCGACAAGATCGACGGCGGTCGCTACTCGCTGACCGGCACGAACGTGCTGAAACACGACCAGTCGGAGGCGCTGATGTACCGGCGCCCGCGCTTCACGGTCGGCGTGAGCTATAAGGAGATCCCGCACAATCTGAGCTGGAACACGAAGACGCCGTACGCGCGGATCGGACCCGGCGTGTACGTGCTGCCCGACGCGGTCCAGCGGAGAATCCAGTCCGACTCGGCGAGCACGCCGGCGCGGACGGCCGATCTTCAGTCCCTGCTCGCGGGCGCGCGCACGGAGCCGATGGGGTTCCGCACCGACGTCACCCGGGCGCTCCTGAAGGGGCGGATCGGGAATGGCCTGCAGCTCGACATCCGGGGCAGCCGGCGCATGCGCCAGGGGGACAAGACCTATTCGATCACCCTCGGTGGCTTCAGCAACGTCGTCGAGATCCCCGAGGACATCAATCAGCAGATCGTCACCGGCGAGGCCAAGCTGTCGTACGTGAAGCGCCGGTGCGTCATCGAGGTCTCGGGCGGCCTGGAGGGCTTCATCAACGAGGTGGACGCGCTGATCGTCGACAACCCGCGCATCGCCAGCGACTCCACGATCGGCTCTTCGCGCGGCCGTCTCGACCTCTATCCCGACAACCGCACCGTCCGCGGGGCGCTCCGCGCCGGGCTCGAGCTGCCGCATCACTCGGTGTTCAACGCGTACGCGGGCATCAGCGAGACGAAGCAGGACGACCGGTTCCTTCCCTATACGATCAACAGCGCGCTCCCGGTGTTCGCGCTGCCGTCGCCGGACGCGCACGCCAAGGCGGTCACGGTCACGCAGGACTACCGGCTCCATTCGTCGCCGTCGCGCTTCCTCAACACCACGCTCCGGTTCCGTCGGAGCGACTACGAGAACAAGACGGCGTTCCACACGTTCCCGGCCGAGATCCTCTACGACCAGTCGGTGGTCGTCGGGGACATCGAGAACGAGCGCTTCGAGTACGCGCGCAGCACGAGCGGAGTGGACCTCGATCTCACGCCGGTCTCCCGCCTGGTCCTGGGCGGCACGGCGGAGTACATCTGGCGCACGCGGTCGATCCGCGAGGTGACCAAGGACAAGGAGCTGGCGTTCGAAGGACACGTGAACTATCACCCGAGCATCTCGGGGCTGGTCCTGGAGGGACGCTACCGGCATGGAGATCGCCGGCTGAACCACACTCCGATCGAAGAGCTGGCGGATGAACGCGAGCAGCCGAATCTCCGGCGGTTCGACGTCGGCGACCGGAATCAGGATTGGGGACGGGCGCGGCTCGGCTTCCAGCCCAATGGCCGGTCCGATATCTCGGCCTATTACGAGTACATCCGGAACAAGTACGAAGACCAGCGCCTGGACGGCATCGGCGCGATCGCCTCGCCGACCGATACGATCGGGCAGCTGGGACTGCTCGACGAGACCCGGCGCAACGTCGGCGCGAACGTTTCCTACGAGCTCACGAAGCAGATCACGCTGCGCGGCGGCGTGGGATACTCGAAGCTCTACACCAACCAGCGCTCCCGCACCTCTCCGGCCACGATGACGCAGGTCGCCGATTCCACGTGGCAGGCGCGGATCGTGGATCGGTTCGTGTTCGGGAACGCGGCCGTGGAGTGGCGGCCGAAGGCGGACCGTCTGTCCTTTGGAGCCACCTGGGAGCTGGAGCGCACGCCGACGAGCTACGATCTCAGCTCGATCGGGCTCCGGCCTCGCGCGCAGGATCTGCCGAGCACGGAGTACCGCCGCATGGGGGCGGGGGTCGAGGGCTGGTACCAGCTGGAGAAGGGGACGACGTCCCTGGGCCTCCGCTGGAACTGGGAAGAGTTCCACGTCCAGGACTTCCAGGCGTCCGTCATCCCGCTCCTCTATCCGGCTGTCAACCCGACCATCCTGTTCATGGCCGACAATTTCCGGGACTATCGCGCCCACATCCTGAGCGTGATGCTGCGCCGAACGTTCTAACCCTGAAGATCCGCTTCGGTTGATCCGGGGCGCGGCGGGCAGCAACCCGCCGCGCCCCTTCTTCGTACCCCCACGTAGCCCTCTGCACGATCCTTGCAGAACCGCGCCCGCGAAACGCGGGGCTCACCCGCCGGCGTCTGCGCCTGGCGGTTTTCGTCGCCTCGAGGGGCGCGGCGGAGCCGATCCGGCAGGCGGGCCGGGCCCCCTAGTTCCTTGACAGTGGGATGGTTCCGGAGGAGCTCCGCATTGCTGCCGTCCGAGGTCGTTCCGCGTTCCCGCTCTGCCCGCCGAGAAGTGCTTCGCCCCTGGAGGCGGGGACGTTCCGCTCGCGAGTCCTTACGAAATTTCAAAGAGTCGCAACGCTTGCCGCGCTCCGAGCGACGCCGCCGGCGCGTCCGCGCCGCGACCCTGGCGGCGCTCGGCGGCCTGCTGCTCCTGAGCTCCCACGCCGTGAGCGCCGCGACGGGGCGTCCCGCGAAGACCCACGCGCCCGCCGCGTCCGACGCGCAGTGGCCGATGGCCGCCAAGAACTGGCAGAACACGCGCTTCAGCGAGCTGAACCAGATCACCCCGGCGAATGCGGGGCGGCTTCGGCTGGCCTGGACCTTCTCCACCGGCGTGAAGAAGGGACAGGAAGCCGCCCCGATCGTGGTGGGGAACACGATGTACGTCGTGACGCCCTATCCGAACATCCTCTACGCGCTCGACCTGACGAAAGCCGGCACCCCGGGCGTCCTCAAGTGGAAGTACGTGCCGCCAACGATCCCGGCCGCGCAGGGGGTCGCCTGCTGCGACGTCGTGAACCGCGGCGCGGTCTACGCCGACGGCAAGGTCATCATCAACACGCTGGACGGCCAGACGATCGCGGTGGACGCGGCGAGCGGGCGCGAGCTCTGGAAGACCCGCGTCGGGAACATCCACATCGGCGAGACGATCACCATGTCGCCGCTCGTCGTCCGCGACAAGGTGTTCGTCGGCAACAGCGGCGGCGAGCTGGGTGTGCGCGGCTGGATCAAGGCGCTCGCGGTTTCGAACGGGAGGCTCCTCTGGACGGCCTACAGCACCGGCCCCGACTCCGCGGTCAAGATCGGCCCACGCTTCCGCGCGTTCTACCCCTCGGAGAAAGGGAAGGACCTGGGCGTGCACACGTGGCCGCCCGGGCAGTGGGAGATCGGCGGCGGGAACGTCTGGGGATGGGTTTCGTACGACCCCGACCTCAACCTGATCTATCACGGCACCGGCAATCCCGGCGTCTGGAATCCCGACCTTCGTCCCGGCGACAACAAGTGGACGTGCGGCCTCTTCGCGCGCGACGCCGACACGGGCGAAGCGCGCTGGTTCTACCAGTGGACTCCGCACGATCTCTTCGACCATGACGGCGTGAACGAGAACGTGCTCGTGGACCTTCCCCTCGGGCGCTCGGTCCGGAAGGTCCTGCTGAGCGCCCAGCGCGACGGCTATCTCTACGTGCTCGACCGGGCCAGCGGCCAGGTGCTCTCGGCGACCCCCTTCGTGCGCGTCACGGCCTACAAGGGCGTGGACTTGAAGTCGGGCCGCATCCAGCCGAACGAGGCGAAGGAAACGCACACCGGGGTGGTCGTGCGCGACATCGCGCCCGCCTCGCCCGGCGGCAAGGACTGGCAGCCGACGGCCTGGTCGCCGCGCACGCGGCTCCTCTACATCCCGCATCAGACCCTCGCCATGGACTACGAGGGGACCGACGCGAACTACATCGAGGGAACGCCGTACGTCGGGGCCGACGTGAAGATGTATCCGGACCCGGTGCGGCCCGGCGACGGAAGCCGCGGCGCCTTCACCGCCTGGGACCCGGTCCGCGCCCGGCCGGTCTGGGAGATCAAGGAGCCGTTCCCGGTCTGGTCCGGCACGGTGGTTACGGCGGGCGACGTCGCCTTCTACGGCACGATGGACGGCTGGTTCAAGGCGGTCGACGCGCGGACGGGGCGGGTTCTGTGGAGGCACAAGACCGATTCGGGAATCATCGGCCAGCCGGTCACCTATCGGGGTCCCGACGGAAAACAGTACGTCGCGGTGCTCGCCGGCGTGGGCGGATGGAGCGGCGCGATCGTGTCCGGCCCGATCGACCCCCGGGACCGCGGCGCGGCGCTCGGGTTCGTCAACGCGATGACCGACCTGCCGAAGGCCACCCCGGCAGGGGACAAGCTCTATGTCTTCGCACTCCCCTGAGCATCGCGGCCTGCGCCGCCTCGGCGCTGTCGTGCTGGTTCTCGCGCTAGCCGTGCTCATCGTCATCGGCGTGACGTCGTACGCGCGCGAGACCCGCGACTTCCATCCTCAGGCCTTCGCGGCCGCGCCGGCTGCGGGTCCTCGCGGCGGGGCGCTCCACGCGGGACCTTCGCCCGAGAGCACGCAGGTCGAATCGGCCGGCCGGCCGGGCGAGTACAAGGAGACAGCGCAGGCCCTCTACGAGGGGCAGCAGCTCTTCCAATCCATGAACTGCGCGGGCTGCCATTCCGATGGCGGAGGCGGAATGGGCGCCGACCTCATGGACGCGCGCTGGTTCTACGGTCACGAGCCACGCCAGATCTTCGACACCATCGTGCAGGGTCGCCAGAACGGGATGCCCTCGTTCGGAGGCCGGATCCCCGCCTACCAGGTCTGGGAGCTGGTCGCCTACGTGCGCAGTCTGAGCGGGCTGGTGTCGCCCGACGTCTCGAGCGGCAGGAACGACCACATGGAAGTGATGCCGCCGCCGATGTCCCTGCGGATGAAGAGCCGGCTGATGGTCAAGCCGCTGCCGCCGGTCGACAGCGCGGCGGTGAAGGGAACGACCGTCCCGGGCGTCGCGATCCATCCCGATTCGACCGGTGCGAAGGGGGCGCCATGATCCGCGTCCTTCCCGGCCCGCAGTCCCCCCTCGACCCCGCCGGCATCCAGGCGCTCCGGATCGAGCACGTGTGGTGGCTCTTCTTCGGCATCACCGCCGTCGTCTACGTCGTCGTCGTCGCGATCATGCTCGTCGCGGCGATCCGGCGCCGGAACGCGCCGGAGCCGCTCCGTCCGGAAGAGGACCCCGAGCGGGAGCGCCGGCTGATCCGCATCGTCGCGGCCGCCCTCGGCGTCACGGTCGTGCTGCTCCTGGTCATGCTGGTGGGCGACTTCACGGCGCGCCGCTCGCTGCGCTCGCTCGAGCCCGGCGACCCGCTGGAGATCCAGGTGACCGGCCACCAGTGGTGGTGGGAGTTCCAGTACCAGGATCCCATCCCCAGCAACAACGTGACGACCGCGACCGAGCTCCACCTGCCGGCCGGCCGCCCCGTGGAGTTCGTGCTCCGCTCCGCCGACGTCATTCACAGCTTCTGGGTGCCCAACCTGGCCGGGAAGAAGGACCTCTTTCCGGGGCGCCTGACGCGGCTGTTCGTGCGCGCCGACCGCGTGGGCGCGTACACCGGACAGTGCGCGGAGTTCTGCGGCAACCAGCACGCCTCGATGCGCTTCCAGGTGATCGTCGATCCGCCGCAGCGCTTCCAGCAGTGGCTGGCCGCGCAGCGCGCCCCCGCCGCCGCGCCCGTCACGGCCGAGCAGCGCCGCGGCCAGGAGGTGTTCCTGGGGACGACGTGCGTGATGTGCCACACCGTCCAGGGCACGCCCGCGAGGAGTCACGTCGGCCCCGACCTCACGCACGTGGCCAGCCGGCAGTGGATCGCGTCGGGCTTCCTTCCGAACACGCGGGCGCACCTGGCCGAATGGGTCGCGGATCCGCAGCGGATCCGGCCGGGCGTGCGGATGCCGCTGCATCCGCTTCCTCCTCAGGATCTCCGCGCGCTCCTGGAATACCTGGAGAGCCTCCGATGAGCTCCGCCCGGCAGCCGATGGCCGGCCGCGAGCGGGATCGCGGCCGCGAGATCGCCGAGATCGCCGCGCTCGAGCGCACGTGGGACCGGCCGCGCGGCTTCTGGGGTTGGGTGATCTCGACCGATCACAAGGAGATCGGGCTTCGCTTCATCGGCACCGCCTTCCTCTTCTTCGCCTTCTCCGGCGTCCTCGCCGCCCTGATGCGGGCGCAGCTGGCCCGTCCCGAGAACACTCTGCTCGGGCCCGACCGCTACAACCAGTTCTTCACGATGCACGGCACGGGCATGATGTTCTTCTTCGCGGTGCCGGTGATGGAGGGGATGGCGCTCTACCTGGTGCCGCTGATGATCGGCACCCGGAACGTGACCTTTCCACGTCTTCTCAACTTCTCCTACTGGACCTTCGCCTTTGCCGGCATCCTTCTCTTCGCGGGACTCTTCTTCAACATGGGACCCGACGTCGGGTGGTTCTCCTACGTTCCCCTGGCCGGGCCCGCCTTCGCTCCGGGGCACCGGGTCGATCTCTGGGCCCAGATGATCACGCTGGTGGAGGCAAGCTCGCTCGGCGGCGCCGTCGAGATCGTCACGACCGTCTTCAAGCAGCGGGCCCCCGGAATGTCGCTCGACCGGATCCCGCTCTTCGTCTGGTCCCAGGTCGTGACCTCGGTCATGATCCTCTTCGCGATGCCCTCCGTGCAGCTCGCGACCTCGCTCCTCGGCTTCGACCGCACGGCGCACGTGACGACGCAGTTCTTCAACCCCGCCGAAGGGGGCGATCCGCTCCTCTGGCAGCACCTCTTCTGGTTCTTCGGCCATCCGGAGGTCTACATCATCTTCCTCCCCGCCAACGGGTTCATCTCGGCCATGCTGCCGGCGTTCACCCGCCGGAGCGTCTTCGGCTACCCGGCCCTGGTGCTCTCGAACATCGCGACGGGGTTCCTGGGATTCGGCGTCTGGGCGCACCACATGTTCGCCACGCCGCTGCCCGAGCTGGGGCAGGGGCTGTTCACCGCGGCGAGCCTCATGATCACGATCCCGACCGCGATCAACATCTTCTGCTGGCTGGCCACCATCGGCACGGGGCGCGTCCGCCTCCGGCTGCCGATGCTCTTCATCCTCTCCTTCTTCGCGGTGTTCGTGATCGGCGGGCTGACGGGGGTGATGCTCGGGTCCGTCGCGATCAATTCCCAAGTGCACGACACCTTCTTCGTCGTGGCCCACCTGCACTACGTGCTGATCGGCGGCGCCGTCTTTCCCCTCCTCGGCGCGCTCTGCTTCTGGTTCCCGAAATGGACCGGCCGGATGCCGGGGGAGCGCCTGGGGATCGTGAGCTTCATCCTCCTCTTCGTCGGCTTCAACGCGACCTTCTTCCCGATGCACCTGCTCGGGCTGATGGGCATGACGCGGCGCGTCTACACCTATATCCCCGAGACCGGGTGGGGGCCGCTGAACGCGCTCGCCACCGTCGGGGCGGGGATCCTGGCGCTCGGCTTCGTGCTCTTCTTCGTCAATCTCGCCTGGAGCCGCCGGAATGGGCTGGCCGCCGGGGAGAACCCCTGGGGGTCGGACACGCTGGAGTGGGCCACGCTGTCGCCGCCTCCGCGCTACAACTTCGGAAATCCCCCCACCGTGAAGAGCCGCGACCCGCTCTGGCTGGATCCTGACGACACCCCGGTCGTCACCGGCCTCAGCACCGAGGCGCGCGAGGTGCTGGTCACGACCGCGCACGACGCGATGCCGCATCACCGGCTCCACCTGGCGGGCGAATCGCCGTGGCCCTTCGTCACCGCGTTCCTCTGCGCCGGGACGCAGATGGGCATGGTGTTCCGGCCCCACGCCTACGTGATCGGGCTGCCGCTCATCGGGGTGGCGCTCGCGCTCTGGTTCTGGCCCAGCCACGGCCCCGCGCCGCTGGTCGTCCCCAGGGCGGCGCAGCGCGAGTCCGGCGCCCCCGGAGTTACGACCTAGGAGCCGCGCATGATCTCCAAGCCGACACTCGACGTTTCGAATCTGCCCGCCTCGTCGCTGGACGGGGAGACCCCGCTCTGGTGGGGAAACGTGATCGCGATGGCGGTGGAGACGACGATCCTGTCGCTCCTCTTGATGTCGTACTTCTACCTGCGAAAGAATTTCCATCTCTGGCCCCCGCCGTACGTGGACACGCTGCACCCGGTGCTCCATCCGTCGCCCAAGCTCCTGCTCGCGACGCTGAACACGCTGCTGATGGTCGCGAGCTGCTGGCCGATGGCCCGGGCCGACAAGCTGGCGCGCCGCTTCGCGAGCCTCTCGCCACAGAGCCATCCCCCGAGCGAGCGGGAGCGTTGGGAGCGGGAATCGAACGAGGCGCGCGGGCGCGTCCAGCGGTCGCTGACGGGCGGCCTGGCGCTGGTCGCGGCGATGATCGCGGTTTCCCTCCTGCTCCGCTGGTTCGGCTTCCGCGCGCTCTATTTCGACTGGAACGACAACGCGTACGCCTCGGCCGCCTGGTCGCTCCTGGTCCTCCACTTCGTCTACCTGCTCTTCTCGTTCGTGGAGATGGCCCTGCTCGCCGTCTGGATCGGCGCCCTGGGGCTCCAGGAGAAGATGGCCGAGGACCTCACCCTGGTGGCGGGCTTCTGGTACTGGACGGTCGCGGCGTGGATCGTGATCTACGCGGTCGTCTTCTGGTCCCCGCGGCTCATGCCATGAACCGGTCCCCGGCGCTCTACGGAGACGGTCCCGCCCCGGCGCCCGGCGGACCCGAGCGGCTGCCCAGCCTGTGGTTCGGACTCCTGGCCGGACCGGCGGCCTGGGCGCTCCAGCTGCCGCTGGTCTACGCGCTCGCGGTCTGGAGCTGCGACCACGTCGGCATGGCGGCGCTCCACGTCGTCTCCGTGCTCGCCGTCGCGGCGGCGCTGGCCGGCGGCTTCGCCGCATGGCGGAACCTCCGCCGGCTGGAGAGTCCCGCCGACGCCAGTGCGGGCACGCGGCGCCTGATGGCGCTGCTGGGCTTGATGACGGCCGGCCTCTTCGGACTGGTCGCGCTGGGAAGCTGGCTGGCCGTGTTCCTCCTCTCGCCCTGCCCTGCCTGACGATGCGGCGCGTGGGCATGGCGGCGGCGCTCCTCCTGGTCATCGGCGTGGCCTTCGCCGCTCGAGCCGTCCCGGCAGGCGCCCACCCGGAGCACGACGCCGCGACGCGGGCAGCCTACGGCGATGCGTCCCCCGAGCGCGAAGCCCCCCGGAGCTGGAGCGACCTGGCCCGCGCGTGGGAGTTCGACCCGGGGGTGGTCATCCCGCTCCTGCTCACGGGGGTGCTCTACTTTCGCGGCGTGTGGGGCGGACACGGCCTGCGCCGGGGCGTGCGGACGCGCGAGGTGGCCTGCTTCGCGGGCGGTTGGCTCACGCTGGTGGTCGCGCTGGTCTCGCCGCTCCATCCCTGGGGCGAGGCGCTCTTCTCCGCCCACATGACGCAGCACGAGCTCCTCATGCTGGTCGCGGCACCCCTGCTCGTTCTCGGAAGCCCGCTCGCTCCCACGCTGCGCGCCCTGCCGCGCGGCTGGACGCACGCGCTCGCGCGCGGGGGGAGGGGCCGAACCTGGACCGCGCTCGTGCGCGCGCTCCGAAACCCGATCGTGGCCTGGGCGGTGCACGGCACGGTGCTCTGGGCGTGGCACGCCCCCGCGCTCTTCGACGCGGCGGTCGAGAACGAAACGGTGCATGCGCTCCAGCATCTCTCCTTCCTCGGCTCGGCGGTTCTCTTCTGGTGGGCGCTCCTCCACGGGCGCGGGCGCGCCATGGCCTACGGCGCCGCGGTCCTCTATCTCTTCACCACCGCGATGCACAGCGGCCTCTTGGGGGCGCTCCTCACGTTCTCGGAGACACCGTGGTATCCCGCCTACGCGGCCACGGCGCATTTCTGGGGCGTGTCGGCGGTGGAAGACCAGCAGCTCGGCGGGCTGATCATGTGGGTGCCCGCATGCTCGCTCTATCTCGTGGTGGCCCTCGCGCTCTTCGCGCGCTGGATGCGCCTCTCGGGCGACATGGCCCGCCGCGCCGAGGAGCGCGCCACCGTGGGGAAGCCGTGAGCGGGGCCTCGAGACGCCTCGTCCGGATCGTGAAAGGCGGCCTCGCGCGATGGCTGCTCGCGGGCGCGCTCGCGGAAAGCGCCCTCTCGTGCGGTCGCGGAGAGCCCGCGCATTGGGTCTGCGTCAGCAACGAGCGCTCCGGCACGGTCACGGTGATCGACGGCTCGACGCGCGCGGCCATCGCCACCATCCGGCTCGGAAAACGCCCCCGCGGGATCCACGCGAGCCCCGACGGACGCACCCTGTACGTCGCGCTCAGCGGATCGCCCATCGCGGGCCCTCCCGGCTCCACACCGGTGCCGCTGCCTCCGCCCGACCGCTCCGCGGACGGGATCGGGGTCGTGGATCTCCGCGCGCTCGCTCTTGCGCGCACGCTCCACGCCGGCGTCGATCCGGAGCAATTCGCCGTCTCGCCCGACGGCTCGACGCTCTACGTGGCCAACGAGGACGCGGCCACGCTCAGCCTGGTCCGCACCGCCGACGGCGCCGTCACGCGCGTGATCCCCATGGGGGACGAGCCGGAAGGGGTGGGTGTGGCGCCGGGGGGCCGCGAGGTGATCGCCACCTGCGAGGGCTTTGGCGACGTGTTCGTCCTCGACCCGACGGGCATCCCGCGCGCGCGGCTGGTCGTGTCGGGGCGGCCCCGCTCCGTGGCGTTCCTGCCCGACGGGTCGCGCGCGTTCATTCCCGCCGAGACGAACGGCACGCTGACGCGGGTGGATCTACACCGCCGCGCCGCCGACACCACCTTCACGCTTCCTCCGGGATCCCGACCCATGGACACCGTGATGGCGCCCGACGGGAAGACGCTCTACGTCACCAACGGCCGCGCCGGCACGGTCTCGGTCGTGGACGCGGCCACGCTCCGGCTGCGCGGCAACGTGCGGGTGGGCCCGAGACCCTGGGGCGCGGGCCTTTCGCCCGGCGGACGCTGGCTGTACGTGGCGAACGGCCCCTCCAACGACGTCTCCGTGGTGGACACCCGCTCGCTGAAGGAAGCGGCCCGCATCCCGGCGGGTCAGGGGCCCTGGGGGATCGCGGTGGTCCCCGCCCCTCGGTAGCGTCCCACCCCGTCCCGCGCCCCGGGCGCGTCACACCCAGTCCCGCGCCTCGGGAGCGTCACCGCCTCCTCCAATAGCCGCCCCTTCCCCCCGGCGGCCCCCGCCGTAGCCGAGGCACCCCCGTTTTGCTACCTTCGGGGGACTCCGTCTCCACGGCTCCGCTTCCGCTTCGAAGGGGGTATTCCCGATGACGCTTCGCTCCGCGCGCCCGGTTCCTCGGATCACTCCGGCCGCCGTCGCGCTCCTCATCGCGTCGATCGCCACCGCGGCGCCGCACCCGGCCCGCGCGAGCCAGACCCTGAGCACCTTCTCCATCGTCGCGTGCGACACCGTGACGCAGGAGCTCGGGGTCGCCGTGCAGTCCAAGTACTTCAGCGTGGGCGCCACCGTTCCCTGGGCCGAGGCGGGCGTCGGCGCGGTCGCGACGCAGGCGAACGTGAATCCTTCGCTCGGTCCCCAAGCGCTGGCGCTCCTGCGCTCCGGGCTCTCCGCCCCCGAGGTGATGCGCGCCCTGGCCGCCGCCGATACCGCCTGGGACGGCCGGCAGTTCGGGATCGTGGACGCGAAGGGGCGCGTGGCCAACTGGACCGGGAAGCGCTGCCTCGACTGGGCCGGAGGTGAGACGGGCGTCGCGTTCGCGTGTCAGGGGAACATCCTCGCCGGCCCCGCGGTGGTGCAGGGGATGGCGCGCGCGTTTCGCGAGACGCACGGAGAGCTGGCCGAGCGGCTCCTGGCAGCGCTGGAAGCGGCGCAGGCGGCGGGCGGCGACAAGCGCGGGCAGCAGTCGGCCGCGCTCATCGTCGTGCGTCCCAGCGCGACCCATCCCGAGTACCGGGAGCGCTACATCGACCTCCGCGTCGAGGACCACAAGACGCCCATCAAGGAGCTGCGCCGCGTCTGGCAGATCCACCAGGGGTTCCACCTGGCGAACGCGCACCTGACCTACGCGACCGAGCTCGAAGCCGCGGGAAAGCCGGAGCTGGCCAAGCTGGAGCGCGACCGGGTGGGCGAGACGCTGCAGCGCGCGCTGGCGCGCGGGGAGCGCGACCCCTCGGTGCTGAACGGCCTGGCCTGGGCCTGCGCGTCCAATTCCGTCTTCCTCGAGGACGCGCGCAAGGCGGCCGAGCGCGCCGTAAACGCCGATCCGCGGAACGTGGACATCCTGGACACGCTGGGCGAGGTCTACTTCCGCCTGGGCGAGAACGCCAAGGCGGTCGAGGTGGAGGCGCGCGCCGAGCGGATCGATCCAAAGAGCCAGTACCTGAAAGACCAGATCGCGCGGTTCAAGGGGGAGGGGAAGTGAGGCTTCGGCGCACGCCGATCCGGCGGGGAACGCTCGCGGCCGCGGCAGCGGCCGGGACGCTCCTGTTCGCCATGGCGCCCGCGCCGGCGCAGGCCACCTTCTCCATCGTCGCGTACGACTCGACGACGCAGGAGTTGGGCGTCGCGGTCCAGTCGCGCGCCTTCAGCGTGGGGATGGCGGTGCCGTGGGCCGAGGCGGGCGTCGGGGCCATCGCGACGCAGGCCACCACCAACGAGTCGTTCGGTCCGAAGGGGCTGGCGCTCCTGCGCGGAACGCCCGCACGACCCGGCCGCCCGGCGCGGAGGCTGTCCGCCGCCGAGGCGCTGCGAACGCTCCTTGCCGCCGACTCGGGGGCGACCCACCGGCAGGTGGGGATCGTGGACGCGAAGGGGCGGAGCGCCTCGCACACGGGGAAGGACTGCAACCCGTGGGCGGGGAGCCGT
>DASSLZ010000046.1:0-5660 GCA_035689165.1 Candidatus Eiseniibacteriota bacterium
TGCGCACTTTCACCAAGTACTCGGCGTTGGCCACGAAGAACTGATCGCCCGAGAAGGCCTTGTAGTCGTGGCCGCGAAGGGTGCCGATCCCGCCCACGTGCCAGATCTTCTGAGGCGGAAGGGCGCCCTCGCGCGTCGAGCCGCCGATGGCGCGCGCCCGGAGCAGCATCCGCTTCGAGAAGCGGTGCAGCGTGCGCACGGAGCCGCGCGCGCGGCCGTAATCGAAATCGCGGCCCAGCGGGCCGCCGGCGCGCTCGTAGGCGGCGGTCCCCTGCGTGCCGCCCGCCGTGGGCAGGCGCTCGGGACCCATCCGGAGCGACACCGAGACGAGCCCCTCGTCGCCCGATCGGACCGGCGGATTGGGGCGGAAGCGATCGTGCTTGCCGAAGAGGGAGAAGCGCACGCGGGTGGGAAGCGAGGACTCGCTCTGCACGCGGACCGACCCCGTGACGGCGAGGTCGCGCCCCGGCTCCAGCGTCACGTGGCCGTCCCATCCGGTCGCTTCGTACCAGTCGCGGTAGTCGGTGCGCGCGAACAGCGCGAAGATCGTGTTCTCCAGGTCGCCCACGATCCAGGCGTCCTCGGTCGCGGTGCGGCGGTAGACGTCCGCCCCCGCGCGGAGCCACGTAGGATCGCCGATCGGCGCCTCGAATCCCGCCTCGCCCAGAAAGCGGTCGCGGCCGGTCGCGTAGGAAGCGGCTACATAGACGAACGGGTCGGGATCGCGCTCGCTCTGGAACGCGACGCCCATCGCGGGCACGGCACCGTCCACACGGTCGTAGCGGAACCCGGGCCGCAGCTTGAGCCGCGCCTCTTCGGGCAGCCCGGTGGCGAGCGTCTCCCATCCCGCCGGCGTTCGCAGGACGGGCGCGCGCGAGGCCAGGCTGTCGGCCGAGGATTGCGCGGCGGCCGGCGCGACGCGCGCGGCCGTACCCGCGACGATCACGAACGCCGCGAGGAGCGCCGCGGCGGCGCTACGCGCCGTCGCGCGACAATCCATAGCGCTTGATCTTCCGGTGGAGATACCCGCGGTCCATGCCCAGGCGGCGCGAGGCTTCGCTGACGTTCCACTGGCAGTCGCGGAGCATGGCGAGGATCGTGTCGCGTTCGGCCTTGTCGCGCGCCGCGCGGATCTCGCTGGGCGGCTCGTCCCCCGCGTTGATCGGAAGCGCGTCCTCCACGTCGGCGATTTCGATCGCGTCGCCGTCGGTCATGATCAGGAGGCGCTCGATCAGGTTCTTCAGCTCGCGGATGTTCCCGGGCCACGAGTACTGGGTCAGCCGCTCCATCGCCGCCGGGGTGACCGTGCGCGGACCGCGCGGATGCTCGGCGCCGAAGCGCTGGACGAAGTGCGCCACCAGGAGCGGCACGTCCTCGCGCCGCGCGCGGAGCGGCGGGATGTGGATCGGGACCACGTTCAACCGGTAGTAGAGGTCCTCGCGGAAGCGCCCGGCCTGGATCTCCGCCGGGAGGTCCTTGTTCGTGGCGGCCAGGATCCGCGTGTCCACGGCGATCGTGCGCGTCCCGCCGAGGCGTTCGATGTCGCCGGTCTCGATGGCGCGGAGGAACTTGGCCTGCGTCTCCAGGCTCATGTCGCCGACCTCGTCCAGGAACAGCGTCCCCTGGTCGGCCGCCTCGAGGCGGCCGCGCTTCATCTGCGCCGCCCCCGTGAAGGCGCCCTTCTCGTAGCCGAAGAGCTCGCTCTCGACCAGGTCCTTGGGAAGCGCCGCGCAGTTCAGCTTCTCGAACGGGCCGCGCGCCCGCGCGCTCATCCGGTGGATCGAGCGGGCGACCAGCTCTTTTCCCGTGCCGCTCTCGCCGGTGATGAGCACCTTGGCGTCGGTCTTCGCGACCTTGGAGGCTTCGCCGCGGATCTGATCCAGCACCCGGCTCTTCCCCACCATCTCGTCGGCCGCGCCGGTGATGGAGCGGAGCCGCTCGTTCTCGCGCTGCAGCGCCTTGAGCTCCAGGGCGCGCTCCACGGTGACCTGCAGGCGCTCGGGCCCGAACGGTTTCTCGACGAAGTCGACCGCGCCGAGGCGGATCGCCTTGACCGCCTCCTCGATGGTGCCGTGGCCGGACATGAGCACGACCGGCACGTCGGGGTGGGACGCCTTCACGCTCTCGAGCAGGGCGATGCCGTCCTTGCCGGGCAGGCGAAGGTCGGTGAGGATGAGGTCCACGCGCTGATCGGCGAGCATTTTCTCCGCGTCCTCGGCGCGCGAGGCGGTCAGCACCTCGTAGCTGCGCTTCAGACTGGCTGAGGTCTCGAGGAGGACGGAGGGCTCGTCGTCCACCACGAGCACGCGAATCCGGGAGGCGGTCATGCCCGGGCCCCCGCTCCGTCGCCGCTCGCGAGCGGCGCGGCCGGAGCCTCGTCCCCCTCCGGAACGGTGGGAATCGTCACGGTCGCGCGCGTGCCGACGCCCGGGCTCGAATCGAGCTCGAAGCGGCCGCCGTGCTGTTCCACGATGCGCTGCACCAGGGTAAGCCCCAATCCGCTGCCGCTCGACTTGGTGGTGAAGCCGGGGTGCGCCGCGCGCTCCAGGGTGGCCGGGTCCATGCCGGGTCCGGTGTCCTCCACCTCGAGCGCGACGGCCGACGCGGCGCCGGGAAAGGCGCCGGCGTCCCGGCGAACGCGAAGCGTGACCGCGCCCTCTTTGCCCATCGCCTCGATCGCGTTCTTGATCAGGTTGACGAGCACGCGCTGGATCTGGCCGGAGTCGGCCCAGGCTAAGGGAACGGGCCGCTCCACCTCAACGCGGAATTCCACGCGGGAGGAGCCGCGATAGAGCCGCGCCACGTCCTCCACCAGAGCCGGCACGTCGCAGGGGGCGGGCTTGGGTTCGGGGAGCTGCGCCACCGCGGAGAAGGCGGTGACGAACTCCTGGAGCGAGCGCACCTCACGCAGGATCGACTCGGCGTTCTCGCCGATCACCTCGGCGCGCGGCGCGGGACGGCGGGCCTCCTCCTGGAGACGCTGCAGCGCGAACTGGATCGGCGTGAGGGGATTCCGGATCTCGTGGGCCACCGCGCGGGCCACCTCGCGCCAGGCGGCGAGCCGCTCGGCGCGGAGGAGGGCGCGCCGCGAGGTCTGGATCTCCTCGACCATCCGATTGAAGGCGTTCCCCAGGTAGCGCACCTCCCGCGTGCCGGCGGGAGTGACGCGGTGCGCGAGATCGCCCGTGGAGACCCGCTCCATGCCGCTCTCCAGCGCCACGATGGGCCGGGCGATGCTGCGCGAGACGAGGGCGGCGAGGAAGAAGCTGACCAGGCCGAGCACCACCGACCAGAGCCCCGCGAAGACCCACAGGCTCCGCTCGGAGAGCCAGGTGTAGACGCCGAGCCGCTTGTACATCGTGAGGTTCTTCTGGAGCGCTTCGATCTCGGAGGAGATCTCGGGGTCCAGCTGGTAGCCGGCCAGGATCAGATAGTTCTTTCCGAACGTCGCCACGCCGCTCACCTGCCGCGGGACCTCGCCTCCCGACACCAGCCCCCCCTCGTTCAACGCGGCGAGCAGGGACTCGCGCTCGGGCTCGGGGATGGTGATGCGGGGCCCGAACCGCGCGCCGAAGACGCGCGCCGGCTTGGCGTCGTTCCGGTAGAGCACCACGTAGTCCAGCCCGCGCTCCCGCGCCTCGTCGCGGAGCCATCGCTCCACCTCGGGCAGCGTTCCCTGCGCGAGCAGCCGCGTGGCGGCGTCGTCCTCCGACATCACGGTCGCGTGATGCTGCGCGTCGCTGCCCAGCCGTTCGATTCCCTGCCGGATCACCTCGAGCGACTGGGCCAGCGCGCGCTCGGTCTCGGGATTGCGGAGCGCGGCCAGGCTCTTGGCCAGGTACTGCGTGACGAACAGCGTGAGGCCCAGCGAGGGGATGAGCGCGACGAGGAAGAAGAGGGCGAGAAGCTTCCGATGAAGGGTGCCGAACATGGCGGCGCGCGTTACGCCCGCGCGCCCCCTTCCGCGGCGCCCGCGAGCTGGCCGCAGGCCGCGCCGATCTCCACCCCCTGGCTGTAGCGCACCGTCACCGCGGGCACGCGCGGCTGGAGATAGGCGGCGAAGCGCTCGATCCGCTCGGCCGCGGGCCGCCTGAATTTCCCGGGACCGATCGGGTTGTAGGGGATCAGGTTGATCTTGCAGGGAAGCTGCGCCACCAGCTTCACCAGCTTCGCGGCGTGCGCGACCGTGTCGTTCAGCTCCTCGATCAGGATGTACTCGAACGTGACGCGCCGGCCGGTGCGGTCGACGTGGTGCCGCACCGCGCCCATCAGCGCCTCGAGGGGAAACGTCCGGTTCACCGGCATCAGCTTGGAGCGAAGCTCGTCCGTGGCGGCGTGCAGCGAGATGGCGAGACGGTACCGAGGAGCCTCGTCGGCGAGTCGGTAGATCTGCGGCACCAGGCCGACTGTCGAGATGGTGATCCGCTTGGGAGGCACGGCACCGAGGGCGGGGTCCGACAGGAGGGCCAGCGCCCGGAGGACCGCGTCGTAGTTCTCGAGCGGCTCGCCCATCCCCATGAGAACGACGTTGTACTCCGAGACGCCGGGCGGAAGCTCGCGGCGGAGATGGAGCGCCTGCTCGACGATCTCTCCGGCGGCCAGGTTCCGGCCGCGCCCCATCCGCCCCGTGGCGCAGAAGCGGCAGGCAAAGCCGCAGCCGTGCTGGGAGGAGAGGCAGAACGTGAACCGGGTCGGCGTGGACATGTAGACCGACTCGACGATCCCCCCGTCCGGAAGACGGAGGGCGATCTTGCGCGTCTTTCGATCGGGGGTCTCCCGGCGCCCGATCTCCGACAGCGATCCCACCCGGTGGGCGGCCGCGAGCTGCTCCCGGAAGGCGGCGGGAAGATTGGACATGCGGGACAGGTCCAGCTCTCCGCGCCGATACAGCCATTCCGCCAGCTGCCGGCCGCGATAGGCGGGCTGGCCCAGCCCCAACGCCACGCGAGCCAGCTCCTCGGGGTCGAGCCCCAGGATGTCCTCGAACCGGGCATCCCCCCGCCCGGGCCGCACATTTCCTGTTCTGGTAAGGGTTTCCGTCTTTACAGTCATAGGCCGCTATGGTAGGGTTCGTGCACTCCCAGAGTCAACCGCGCGGAGGGGCAAGGCCGGTGGAACGCGCCTGCTTCTGGCAAATGTCGCCGCAGCACCCCGACTGCGACCGGTGAGAATCGGCGCCGTCGACATCGGAACGAACTCGGTTCGTCTGCTCGTCGCCGACGTGGACGACGAAGAGCGCCTCCGCACGTCCCATCGCATGGGCGAGATCTCGCGGCTGGGCGAGGGTCTTGACCGCACCGGACTCATCGACGAAGGCGCCGCGGCGCGCACGCTGGAGTGCCTCGAGCGATTCGTGCACGAGGCCGAGTATAGCGGCGCGAGCACGATCCGGGTCGCCGCGACCAACGCGCTCCGCGTCGCGACGAACGGCCCCGACGTGGCCGCGCGCTTCTCCGAGCGCATCGGCTACCCCGTGGAAATCCTCACGGGCGAAGAAGAAGCGCGGCTCGTGTTCCTGGCCGTTCTCTCCGGATTGAATCCGCGCCCCCGCCGTTCGGTCGTCGTGGACATCGGAGGCGGCAGCACGGAGATCATCTTCGGGGAAGGGCAGGAAGGCAACCAGGTCATCAGCCTGGAGCTGGGGTGCGTCCGGCTGACCG
>DASSLZ010000047.1:0-6234 GCA_035689165.1 Candidatus Eiseniibacteriota bacterium
CTGCTTGGGTCGGGGAGCGCGGAGGCGCGCCAGGCCCAGAGCGCTCCCGGCGGCGGAAAGCCGTTCGCGGAACGTGTTTCCGAGGACGTGGGGATTGCCCGCTTCGCCTTGATCCGGCCCGGTCTGGCACGCGGCGGGGAGCCTAATCAGGGAGGCCTGCACTACCTCCGCGATCACGGATATCGCACCGTCGTGAGCTTCCTGACCGACAGTGCCGAGAGCTCCTGGGTGGTGAATTCCGGCATGCGCTGGATCCACATTCCGATGCGCTCCGGTCTCTTCAGCGCCCAGCCCCCGACCCAGGACCAGGTGCGGCAGTTCCTCTCCGTCGTCACCGACTCGACCCTGTACCCGGTGTTCATCCATTGCCACGCCGGCAAGGATCGGACGGGCGCGATGTCCGCGATCTATCGGATGGAAGCGTGCGGCTGGACCAAGGACGAGGCGCTGGCGGAGATGGACTCGTTCGGATTCAGCGGACGGTACCGGCGGCTGCGCGGCTACGTCGAGGCCTACGCCGGCTCGCCTTCGACGACGGCGACGGCCCAGGCGACGCCGGCCGGCGCGGCACCTTCATCGTCTGAAATGACCGCGGGAATGATGGCGCCCGTTTCGAAGACCGTCGAGGCGGCCCCAGCACCGGCTTCGGGCGCCCAGACGCCGCCCGGGACCTCCCACTAGCTTCACCGCGCTCGAATCACCGCGCGGATATCCTTCGCCCACGCGTCCGCGCTATCGGGCGGCTCGAAGGACCAGACCTCCGACGATCCCCCGCTTCCCGAGCGGATTCGGATCCGCTCCCCCTCCCTCCGAACCTGCAGGAAGCGCCGGCTCCGCGGATTGATCTCGAGAAAGACCTGCTCGTTCCGGTGGATCAGGACCGATTCGCGCGTGACGATGATCGAGGCGACGCCCTCGCGCCAGCCGGCGTCGTAGCGGCCGACGTCGTGGCTCCTTCGAAACTTGAGGTTGTCGGCCCGGTGGAGGACTCCTTCCGATTCGACGCGGCGCGCCATCTCGGGCGTGAGCCGGCCCGTCTCCCGCGCGCAACCCGCCGCGAGCACGACGGCCAGGGCCGCGACGACCGCGCGCCAGGACATCACGACGACGGGAAGCGCGGCCTCACGGAACGATCGCGCTCATCACGGGCACCATCCAGACCGCGTAGCCCTTGGGATCCCGGATGTTCGCGATCATCTGATCGAAATAGGCGCGCGCCTGCTCGCGCGTCATGTCGCTGTAGCGGGCGGTCACGTCCACGTAGCCATCCCGCCAGGCCTCGATGATCTGCGCGAAGGTCTCGCGCGGCACGCGCAGCGTGTCGACGATCACGTACTCCATCGTGATGTCGCGCAGTCCGAGCTCCACGAGATGGCGATAGGCGTGACGTCCGACGAAGAGATCGGTCTGGGTCGCGGCGCCGAACCGGGCAGGGCCCTCGTGCCAGAAGTCGCGCGGATCGATCTCGTCGCGCTCGAAATGGAGCATCCCGTAATCCTCGACGATCAGGTGCAGGCGGCCGCCGCGCCGCGTCACGCGCGCCAGCTCGGCGAGCACGCGCTCGGCGTGCGGCACGGAGTGGAGCACGTGGCGGTTCACGGTGAGATCGAAGGAGCGGTCCGGCTCGCGGAGCTCGAAGGCGCTCTGGTTCTCGAAGCGGAGCCGCGGCGCGAGCGCGGCGTAGCGCGTGCGGGCCCGGTTCAGGCTGACGTCCAGGATGTCCACGCCGAGCACCTCGGCGCGCGGGTAGAGCTCCGCTAAGCGAGACGACCCCTCGCCGGTGCCGCAGCCGACATCGATGATGCGGACGTCGTCGCGCAGGCCGTAGCGGCGGATCAGCTCCGATTCCTGCGGCCAGATGGCGCGCGCCTGCGCGTCCAGCGTGCGCACCATCGATTCGTCGGCCATCTGCTCGGCATGCGGGTTGAGGTCGGTCATGGGCGGAGAGGATACAATCACCCGCACTGGGGAGCCAACTTCGGAAGAAGAAGGGAAAGGACCGATGATCGTCCATCTGATCGACGGAACGTACGAGCTGTTCCGCCACTTCTACGGGCTCCGCCGTTTCAACAAGGGGAAGGACGCGCCCTACGGCGCGGTCCTTGGGGTTCTCGGAACCGTGATCCAGATGATCGAGACCGGCGCGACGCATCTGGGCGTCGCGACCGATCACGTGATCGAATCGTTCCGCAACGATCTCTATGACGGCTACAAGACGGGCGAGGGGATCGAGCCCGCGCTCTGGGCGCAGTTTCATCCCCTGGAGGAAGCGCTCGTCGCCATGGGGGTCGCGACCTGGCCGATGGTGGAGCTGGAAGCGGATGACGGCATCGCGTCGGCCGCGCGCATCGCTTCGGAAGACCCGCGCGTCGATAAGATCTCGATCTGGTCGCCCGACAAGGATCTCGCCCAGTGCGTACGGGGCGACCGGATCGTGCTGGTGGATCGGCGGGGCAAGAAGATCCTGAACGAGGCCGCCGTAAAGGAGAAGTTCGGCGTGCCTCCGTCGCTGATCCCCGACTACCTCGCGCTCGTCGGCGACGCCGCCGACGGATACCCGGGGCTCCCCGGCATCGGCGCCGTCGGAGCGGCACGCCTTCTCGCCCGATACGGCGGCATCGAGTCGATCCCGGACGACGCCCTCCGCGGGGCGCGCGCCCAGGCGCTCCTCTTCAAGGAGCTGGCGACGCTGCGCACGGACGCCCCTCTCTTCCGGGATGTCGAAGCACTGCGCTGGCGGGGTGCGACGCCCGGTTTCGAGAAGCTCGCGACGACGATGGATGCCGCGCGGCTGGTGGAGCGGTGCCGGAAGGCGGCACCCTAGCCGGGCTGGCGGGCTTGATCGAAGAAGACGACCTCGCCGCTCGAGAGGTCGTACTCGGCCCCCACCACGACCAGGCGCTCGGCGACCACCAGGTCCTCGAGAATGCGGCTGCCGTGCCGCAGGTGGTCCACGGAGGCCCGCACGTTCGCGCGCACCGCCTCGCGCACGACCGCCTCGCGCGCGGCCGCGCCCTCTCCTCCGGCGCGGACCAGCCCCTCGATGTGCGGCGCGATCCGGTCCGTGATGTCGCGGATGTTGCGCGATTCGGATCCCGATCCCGTCTCGATCGCGTGCACGGTCGCGGTGACGGCGCCGCAGCCCGTGTGCCCCATCACGACCACGAGGCGCGATCCGAACTGGGATGCCGCGAACTCGATCGACCCCACCACCGAGGGCGCGACGACGTTCCCCGCGACCCGCACGACGAAGAGGTCCCCGAAACCCTGGTCGAAGAGGATCTCGACGGGCGTCCGCGAATCGGAGCAGCCGAGCACGATCGCGAAGGGGCGCTGGCTTTCGGTCGCGTGCTTCGGATCCCACACGCGGGCCGCGCTGGCGCTCGAGGCGCGGAAGCGAACGTTCCCCTCGATGAGCCGCCGGAGCGACTCCTCCGGCGTGGGCACGCCGGCATCCCAGGTGTGCGGCATGCGCGCACTCTAGCCGATCGCGCGCCGCGGCGTATACTTGCCGCCATGCCCGCCATCGCCACGAAGCTCCGCGACCGCTATCGCGGCGCCCTGCTCGGGCTTGCGGTCGGCAACACGCTGGGGTTGCCGGTCGAATCCTGGCCGCGCGAGCGGATCCTCCAGAAGTACCCCAACGGCGTGCGCGAGATGGACGCCCTGGAGCTGAAGCTCCCCTGGGATGACGACCTCGCGCAGGCGGTGATCATCGCCGAGGCCATCCTCACCCACGACACGCTGGGCCATGACGATCTCGCGGCGCGCCTGCTCGACTGGTACGAGTCGAACGGCCGGGGGATGGGCGCCCAGACGCGGGCCGTGCTGAACGCGCTCCGCCACGGGCTCCTCCCCTCCGAGGCCGCGCGCATGATCTGGGAGCGGGCAGGGAATTCGCCCGCCGGCAACGGGGCGGTGATGCGGTGCGCGCCGATCGCGATGCGCTGGCGGCTCGATCCCGCGAGGCTCCGCGTCGAGACCGAGAACAGCTCCCGGATCACCCACCACGACCCGCGGTGCGGATGGTCGGCGCTCGCGGTCAACCTGGCGATTGCCGATGCCTTGAACGGCCGGACGGCCACGATCGAGTCGATCGCGGCGGCGCTGGAGGCGGCGGAGGCGAGTCTCGTCCTGGTGCAGTCCGCCCGGGCCGCTTCGGGCCGCGATCTCGACGAGCTGAAGCTGGACGGCGAGGCGATGGGCTACACGTTGAAGGCGATGCAGGTGGGGCTGTGGTGCCTGGAGCGCGGGCACGACTTCGAAGAATCGCTGGTCGCGGTGGTCCAGGCCGGCGGCGACACCGACACGAACGGCGCCGTCGCCGGCGCCGTTCTGGGCGCGCTGCACGGCGTGGGCGCGATTCCACCCCGGTGGATCGCGGGGGTCGCGCGCGCGGAGCGGCTGGCCGCGATGGCCGATCAGCTCCTGGAACGGGCCGAGGGCGCTACATCCCCTTGACCGTCTTCCGTCCCTCCGCCTCCCACGCCGACAATCCTCCCGCCATGCTCGCGACCTGGGGATAACCCGCCCGGAGCAGGATGTCGCGCCCGTGCTTGCTCCGATTCCCGGAGTGGCAGACCACCACGACGTTCCGGTCGCGGGGCACCTCCGCCAGGCGCGATTCGAGATCGTCCAGCGGAATCAGCTTCGACCCCTGGATGTGCCCCTCGGCCCACTCCTCGGGCTGGCGCACGTCGACCAGGAAGGCCCCCTGAGTCTGCAGCTCGGCCGCTTTCGCGACGGTGACCACCGGCCCCGGCGCGGCTTGCGGCGTCGCGGGCGCCTGCGCGACCGGCGGCTGGCCCACCGGGTTCGCGGTCCGGCGCGGCATCCATACCAATGCGATCGCGACCAGGACGATCGCGATCCCGATCCACCACCACCCTGAATGGCTCCGGCCCTGGGCCGGCGACACCGGTTTCTCGTTCATGCTCGGCACCCCCATCGTTCCGGGGACGGTCCCGTCCCCGCCTTACCGTGGCGCTTGCGGTGGGGCATGCCGCCATGTATAGAATGGGGGTCTATGTCCCACCGCTCGAAGTTTCCCGCTCTGATCCTTGCCGTCTCCGCGCTCGCTCTGATCCTTTCCGCACCCGGACTCGCCCCTGCCGCGCGGGCGCAGGGCTCGGACTGGTCGATCACGTTCGGGAGCGGCTTCGCCAAGCCGGAGGGCGGCGCGTTCGGTGCGGTCTGGAAACGCGGGACGCCCATCGTGCTCGCCATGGCCGGTCAGATGTCGACGCACTTCGAACTGGGCGGCGAGTTCGGCTTCGTCAAGTTCAAGCCCGACCGGGACAGCACCCTGATCCCCGGAGTCCGAGGCGGCGACACCGATTGGGAGATGTGGCGCATCCGCCTCCGCGCCCGCCGCTTCCTCGTGTCTCCCGACGCGAAGCTCGCTCCCTTCATCATGGCGGGGCTCGGCATCTATCCGATCTCCGCGCAGTCCTCGGACTCGACCGGAACGCTGAAGGTCACGCAGACCGCCAACGGCGTGAGCATCGGCGGCGGCGCGGACTTCCGGGCCGGCGACGCCGTGGGCTTCGGTCTCGAGGGCCAGTACCACTACATCCGCACCAACCGCGAGGTTCTCGGATACAAGGCCTCCCCCGTGCTCGAGGTCCTCTTCGTCATCCGCTGGATTCCCGGCGGAGGCGCCGCCGGAAGCTAGGAGCAGGGCCCCACACTCACGCCTCACCGAGCGGAATGGCGATCCGGTGGAAGCAGACCCCTCCCACGTAGGGTCGCGCCAGCCTCGAATACGCCTCGAAGGTCATCCTCGCGATCTCGTGATGGTTTCCCGCCTGAGCTTCTCCTTTCCTGGCACCGGTTCGGTACTGGAGCGCGTGAAGCGTGCCAGGGATGAGGACTGCGGCGCGGTTGCTCTAAGGCCGGTTCGAGGCGCGGCTTGGAAGAGCGTCGCGTTGGATGGGGACGACGGGGGGCCGCCGGGCTCCTGACACATTGGCAGACTCGGAAGTACTGCTGGCAGCTACCGGGCGATGAGCCGCTCGAGGGCGGGGTACACGATCCCGGTGCGCTGATAGGGCTGCTCCGGATCGATCATGTCGTGCCGGACGCCCATTCCGGCGGGAAACTGATAGCTCTCGACCCGGGCGCCATGCGCGCGCCAGAGCGCGCCCAGCCTGGCGCACAGCTCGTTGTTCACGGCGTCGTCCGCCGCCGTCGTCACGATCACGAGCCGGCGCGCTCGAGGTTTCGCGCGGGCGG
>DASSLZ010000048.1:0-8473 GCA_035689165.1 Candidatus Eiseniibacteriota bacterium
ATCGGCAGCGTGAAGGTGCCCGTCCCCGAATAGACGTCGAGCACCCGCTCGCCGCCGCGGAGCTCCAGCCCCTCGAGCGCGGTTTCGAGAAGGCGCTCCCCCTGTTCCGTATTCGTCTGGAAGAAGGACGCGGAGGAGATCTCGAAGACGAGATCCCCCAGGCGCTCCTCGATGCGATCCCGCCCGGCCAGCACGCGCTCCTCCTCGCCCACCGCGATCTGCGCTTTCCGGCGGGTCAGGTTCAGCACGACGCTGGCGACCGACGGGAAGCGGGCGGTGATCCGCTCGGCGAAACCCGCGAAGGAGGAGTGCGGCGCCGACGCGACCAGGTTCACCATGACCTGCCCGGTGCGGATCCCCTCGCGCACGGCGAGGAAGCGGAGGAGTCCCGTGTGTCGGCGCGTGTCATAGGGCTCGAGCCCCTCGGCCCGCGCCCACGCGCGCGTCTCGGCGACGATCTCGCTCGCGATGGGACGGGCGATGTGGCAGCGGCCCAGGTCGAAGCTCCTGTCGAAGAATCCGCGGCGGTGGAGCCCCAGCGTGAGCGCGCCCGAGGTGTCTTTGCCGAAGGAGAACTCCATTTTGTTCCGGTAGTGGAAGCGCTCCGGCGCGGGGATCGCGGGACGCACGACAGTCGTGAGGCCGCCCAGGTGGGCCAGGCATTCCGCGACCTGGCGTTCCTTGTGGCGGATCTGCTCTTCGTAGTCCAGATCCTGGAAGCGGCACCCCCCGCAGATCGGCACATGCTCGCAGCGCGGCGCGACGCGTGCGGGAGAGGGGCGGAGGATGGCCTCGGCCCGCGCCTCGGCGTATTGGCGCTTGCGGCGGAAGACGGTCGCGGCCACCCGGTCGCCAGGCAGCGCGTTCTCGACGAAGACGACGAACCCGTCCACCTTCGCGAGCGCCGCACCGCCGAAGGCGAGTCCGGTCACCTCGAGCTCGAGCCGGTCCCCCCGCCGAATGGCCGCGGCGACGCCGGTTCGCGGGCCGGAATCGGGCGGTTCCTGGGCCTGGATGGGTTCGACTTCGGGGGTCACCTGGGAGCCCTCGCCGTGGGTCACGCTGAGAAGTTTACACCAAGCTCGAAGCCCAAGAACGGGCTTAGGGTAGCCCGTTCGAGGGCCGATAGGAGACGCATGCCAATCCTCTCCCGCCACAGTGCCGCCGCGGCTCTGATCCTGGTCCTCGGATCGGCTCCTCCCGGGCGCGCGGCCACGATCGAAGGCGCGGTCACCCTGACGCCCGCCGACCTCTCCTTTCGCGGCGGGACCAGGCCGAGCGCCTACATCGGGCAGATCAGCGGAAGCATGGCGCGGATGGGGGCGGCCGATCCGTCCGACACGACCTACGGCGTCGCCTATCTCGCCGACCTCTCCGATACCGCCGGGGTCTCCACCGGCCCGGCGCTCCTGGATCAGAAGGGGCAGCGGTTCATTCCGCGGATCCTCGCGGTCGTCGCCGGGCAGGCGGTGGATTTTCGGAACAGCGACAATGTCTTCCACAACGTCTTCTCCTATTCCCCGCCCAAGAAGTTCGACCTGGGGCGGTATCCGCGCGGCAAGTCGAAGCGGCTGACGTTCCAGAAGCCGGGGCTGGTGCAGGTCTTCTGCGACATCCATTCCGACATGCGCGCCGACATCGTCGTCGCGCCGAGCCGCCGGTTCGGCTACGTGGACGCGCAAGGGCGGTTCCGCATCGAGGACGTGCCGGAGGGGAAGCACACCGTCGTCGTCTGGCTGCCGCGGCGCGGTGAGCGGAGCGGCGATGTCGAGGTGCCCGCGAGCGGGACCGCCGCGCTGGCGATCGGCGCCGAGTGAGCGGAGCGTCTCCGGCATGACCCAGGAGTCCGTCACGAGCGGGACCCCGCGGACGCGGGTCTCGCTCCTCTTCAAGATCGCGGTCCTCACCTCGCTTCCGATTCTCGGGATCATGATGGCCGCTCTCCTCCTCGTGAATCACCGCCTGGCCGGAGAGGTGAACCGGAACGTGGCCGCCGACCTCCAGCGCGCCGCGCTCGCTTTCGAGAACCAGATGGAGCGGGAAGGGGAGAACCTCGAGCGGGTCGGCGTGGTCGTGGCGCGTGATCCCAAGTTCTTCGCGCTCCTCACGCTTCCGCGCGGAGACCGTAAGGACGCCGACTTCCACGCGACGCTGCTCGGCGTGGCGCAGGACTTCCAGCGCGACGCCGAGGCGCCTCTCTTTGACGTGACCGACGAGAATGGGACGCTGCTCGCGAGGGCGGGCCGGGCGAACGCCGGTGGCGCGGCGCCCGACCTGAGCGACGACCGCTCCCGCTGGCCTCTGGTGCGCGAAGCGCTCGCGGGACGCGCCGCGCGGGGATACCTGGTGGAAGGGGAGCGCGCCTATCGTGTGGCCGTGGTCCCCATCGTCGTGGATGGCGCGCTCACCGGCACGCTGACCCTGGGGCGGACGATCGACGCCGCGCTGGCGGAGCGCCTGAAGGCGACCACGCGGAGCGAGGTGGTCTTCGTCGTGAACGGCACCGCCTCGATCCGCACGACGCTCCGGAGCTCCCTGGCAGAGAGGCTGGCCGCGCTGCCGCCCAGCCCCGGCGTGGTTCAGATGGCGGACGGTGAGCATCGTTTCCTCGCTCTGGCCGGCCGCCTCGAGGGGCCGACCGCCGGCGGGCGGGTGGGCTTCGCCCTGCTCCGGTCCCTGGACCAGGAGACCGCGGTCCTGGGCCGCGTCGGCCGCGAGCTCACGATCGCGGGCGTGGCGCTCATCGTGGTCGCCCTCTTGGTCGGCATTCTCGTCTCGACCGGCGTGACGCGGCCCGTCCGGCGGATCGTCGAGGCCGCGAATGCCATGCGCGCAGGGAACTACGACCTTCCTCTCGACATCCGGTCGGCGGATGAAATGGGAACCCTGGCCGCGCACTTCGAGGCGATGCGCGAGGCGCAGCGCCATGAGATCGAGCGCCTGGAGGAGATCGACCGCATGAAGTCCGACTTCATCGCGATCGCCTCGCACGAGATCCTGACCCCGGTCACCACGATCCGCGCGTTCGCCGACCTGATGGGCGAGGGGGCCGCGGCGAACGACGCGGAGCTGCAGCGGGAGGGATTCCGGGCGATCCGCGACGCGGCGGGATCGCTGACCCGCCTGGCGCGCGACCTCACGAACATGTCGCTGATCGACCGCAAGCGCCTTCCGCTACGGCTGGCTTCGGCCGACCTGGGACTGGTGGTCGAGGAGGTCGCGGTGCGGACGATCGCGCTGGCCGCGGAGCGGCGCCAGGCCGTCTCTCTGTCGATCGAGCCCGAGCTGATCCATCCCCGCGTGGACGCGGACTACCTGAAGCAGGCGCTCACCAACATCGCCCAGAACGCGGTGCGGTTCACGCGCGACGGCGGCTCCATCGAGATCGGCGGGCGCCGGAACGGAGGGGCCATCGAGCTCTACGTCGCAGACTCGGGCATCGGGATCTCGAAGGAGGACTTCGAGCGGATCTTCGCGAAGATCGTCGAGCTGAAGGACGTCAACCTGCACTCCTCGGGGACGACGGAGTTCAACTCCTCCGGCCTCGGCCTGGGGCTCTCCATCGCCCGCGGCATCGTGGAAGCCCACGGCGGCGAGATCCGCGTGGAGAGCGAGCTGGGGCGCGGAAGCACATTCACCATAGTGATCCCGGGTGAAGGGCCGGCCCGCCAGGGCGGGGACACTTCGAGCGGACCCGATTCGAGCGACGGCAGCGGTCTTTCGGAGCCCGGCGCCACCGATTTGCCTCTGGCGAGCTAATAACCCCGCTTCCGCTGGGCTCCGAAAGGTCAACCAGACGAGACATATGTCGTAAAATATAGACTACACGGCTAACCAATTGCTCCGCTGCGGTATACCCGCCGCATCCCCGAAATGTCAAACGAAGGCGACATTTGAACGCCTCCGCAGCCGATCGCGCTCGCGTTTTGCATGGTCCGCATTTTGCTGTCCTGTAACGGCTTACTGCTACCTTCCGCGATGCCGTGCAAATGGCACGCCGGCTGCTCAAGCAAGTCTCCGTCGAGGCACTCGCACTCAGCGAGCGACGCAATCCAAACCCAAACCAACGTGGGGTGTGAGATGGAAGCTCTTCTTCTGATCGCGATCGTGGTTTCGATGTTCGGTGACGGCGGCGGCAAGGCCGGCTGGTAAGCACCCCGATCCAAGCAGGCTGTCCCTGATCCACCGCAGCGCACCGTTCACGGGAGAGGAGGTGAACCAATATGGCGACGGCAACTCTGATCCTGCTCGCGCTCTTCGCGATCCACGCGCTCGATAACTCGGGCGGAGGCAAGGCAGGTTGGTAAGCGGTAGCGCCGCACGATAGCGGCGCCGTCCGCAGGGAAGGGCGAACCCCTGTGGGCGCTTGAGCGGACCGATGGGCCATCGGAAGAAGCCCCCCTGGTGGCCCGTCGTTTCGCGTTCGGTGGCGGAATGGAATCCAGGGGGGCGGCTGGCCAGCGGCGGGGGCGTATGATACCGTGGCCGGTCGTCTCCCAGCCACCGAACACGCACCGCGAGAAGGGGCGCCCCCGTTGAGCAAACGTACCGCAGCCGAAATCGGGCTGATGCTGCAATGCGATGTCCCCTCGGAAATTCCGGTGCTCCCCCTCATGAGCACCATCGTTTTCCCACTCGGCGTTACCTCCATCCAGGTTCGGATCGAGCAGTCGAAGGCTCTCCTCCGGGACCACTCCGACCCCGACACGCTGGTGGCCCTGGTCTACAGCCCGGCCAAGCGTGAAGAGGACATCCATTCCGGAGAGCTGAGCCGGGTAGGGCTCTCGGCGCGGATCATCCGGATCCTCAACCTCCCCGGCGGCAACGTGCAGGTCACGCTGGAGGGGCTGCGCCGCGTCGCCGTCGAGGAAATCCTGCGAACCGAGCCCTACATGGTCGCGCGCGTCACCTGCCCCCAGGAGCCGGTGCGGGACCCCGGGCAGGTGCACAACCTGATCCAGCGCATCTTGAAGGCGCTCCGGACACTGTCCCAGGTGGACTCCGGCTACCCGGCCGAGCTGGACAACATCTTCAGCATGAACCTGGGAGACCCCGGGCTCTTCGCCGACACCGTCGCCTCGATCGTTCGCTTTCCGCTGGAGACCAAGAAGCGGGTGATCGAGGCGCTCGACGTCCAGGACCGGCTCTCCCTGGTCGCCGAGGCGATCGACTCCGAGATCGCGCGCCTGAGCGTGGCCGAGGACGTCGTCCGGCGCACCAGCGCGCAGATGGAGAAGACCCAGCGCGAGTTCTTCCTCCGCCAGCAGCTGATGGAGATCCGCCGGCTCCTGGGCGAGGACGATCCCCAGGAGATGCTGGTCCGCCAGATCCTGGACCGGGTGGACAGTCTGGCCCTCCCGTCCCACGTGCGGTCGGTGGTCCAGGAGGAGGCGAGCCGTCTCCGCCTTCTGCCTCCCACCGCTCAGGAGTCGGGGGTCATCCGGAATTACGTCGAGTGGGTCCTGTCCCTCCCCTGGACGCGCGACAAGCCGCACGACATCCGGCTGGAAGACGTGCAGCGCCGGCTGAACGAGGAGCACTTCGGCCTGGAAAAGGTGAAGGAGCGGATCCTCGAGTACCTGTCGGTCCTGAAGCTGAAGAACGACATGCACGGCCCCATCCTCTGCTTCGCGGGCCCCCCGGGCACCGGCAAGACCTCACTCGGCGCCTCGATCGCGCGCGCGATGGGCCGCTCGTTCGTACGGATGAGCGTGGGGGGCGTGCGCGACGAGGCCGAGATCCGCGGCCACCGCCGCACCTATGTCGGGTCGCGTCCGGGCAAGATCCTGCGGTCGCTCCGCGACGCACGCTCCTCCAGCCCCGTCTTCATGATCGACGAGATCGACAAGCTGGGGCACGACTCCGACGGCGATCCCGCGTCGGCGCTGCTGGAGGTGCTGGATCCGGAACAGAACCAGCACTTCGTGGATCACTTCATCGAGATCCCCTTCGACCTCTCCGACGTCCTCTTCATCACGACGGCCAACGTGCTCGACTTCATCCCCGGCGCGCTCCTCGACCGCCTGGAAGTGATCACCATCCCCGGCTACATGGAGGAGGAGAAGCTCGAGATCGCCCGCCGCCACCTGGTGCCCCGGGAGTCGAAGGAGCACGGCCTGGCCGCCACCGACATCGCCTTCGACGACGCGGCGCTGGTCAAGATCATCCGCGAGTACACGCGCGAGGCGGGCGTGCGGCAGCTGGAGCGCGCCATCGACACCTTCTGCCGGAAGGCCGCGCGGCAGCGGACCACCGGCTACACGGGCGACTGGCGCTTCTCCATGGCCGACGTGGAGCCGATCCTGGGCCCCCCCTACATCGTGCCCGACGTGGCGGAGGGGCACGCCGAGGTGGGCGTGGCCACCGGCCTCGCCTGGACGGCGACCGGTGGAGACCTTCTCCTCATCGAAGCGCTCAAGATGCGCGGCGCCGGGCGCGTCATCGTGACCGGACAGCTCGGCGACGTGATGAAGGAGTCGGTGCAGGCCGCGCATTCCTACGTTCGCGCCCGCGCGGAGCTGCTCGGGATCAACCCGCAGCTGTTCGACGACTACGACCTCCACATCCATTTCCCGGAGGGGGCGGTTCCTAAAGACGGTCCCTCGGCCGGGATCACGATCGTGATGGCGATCGCCTCCGCGCTGGCCGAGGCGCCGATCCGGAACGACGTGGCCATGACGGGGGAGGTGACGCTGCGCGGGAAAGTGCTCGCCGTGGGCGGCCTCAAGGAGAAGGTCATGGCCGCCTATCGCGCGGGGATCAAGACGGTGGTCTTTCCCTCGGACAACCAGAAGGACCTGGTCGAGATTCCCGAGTCGATCCGATCCAAGCTGACGTTCGTCGCCGTGAGCACCGTGGACGAGGTGTTCCAGCACGCCTTCGCCGGTGTGGCCGAGCGGATCGCGCAGCTCGAGGCGCGGCGCAAGGCACGCGAGGCGGGCAAGGCGAAGAAGGACCGGGCGGCGAAGGAGAAGGCGGCGCGGCGGAGCAACGGCAAGGCTCCGCGCCGCGCGCGCCTCCCCAAAGCTGCGGGCGCCACGCAGGACGGCAAGCCGGCGCGCGGTAAGAGCGGCCGGAACGGACCGGCGACGCGCCCGCCTCATCGTTCCCGGTAGCCGCCCGCGTTTTCACCGCGCCCGCGCCTCCGCGGGCCGCCCTCCCACCGATTCGAGCACGATCCAGGTCGAGAGAATGACGAAGGTTGCCCGAACGTCCGCGCCGGGCGCCGCCACGAAGACCACCCAGGCCTGCGCCGCCGCGAGCGCCAGGAACGCCGCGGCACGGAGCGCCGCATCCCTTCCATGCCTCAGGGCCGCGATGTAGATCGCGGCACCGAGGAGAATGCCGTGGAAGGGCGCGACACCCCAGGAGCGCGGCGCGGCGACGGCGGCGGCCAGCCCCAGGACCGCTGAAATCACGAGCATCGCGACACGGGGAGCCATGGGGTCACTTGTCCCGGAGGAAGTCGGCGACGCACGAGACGCCGCCGGCCGCCGCGCCGATGCCGCATCCGATCGCGGCCGCGTGGGGCGAACCGGGCACCAGCTCCTCGGCGATGGTGGCCCCGGCCGCGCAGCCGGTGGGCATCCGCTGGGCGAGGCAGTCGAACAGCTTGGTCCATTGGCGGCGCACCGGCGCCTGGTGCGCGCCTCCGGAAGGAACGACCCAGGCGTCCCCCGACCGCACCCAGGCGATCTGATTCCCCCACGCCACGGAGTGGTATCCGATCTCGTCGGCGTTGGGCTCGCGGCCCATGATCATTTCCGCGAACTCGGCCGCTTCCTGCTCGTTCCCCTCGGCCACCGAAACGAACACGGCGCGCGTGGGGTCGCCGTTCACGGCGAAGGGAAGAATGGTCAGTCCGACCGGCCCCATCCCCTCGACTTCACCGACCGCGCGCACCGCGAGATCGAATCGAGCCTTGAGCCCGGCGATCGGCGCCTGGCTCAGCGCGCGCTGGACCAGCGGATTCTTCCCCGCCGCCTGCACGGCGCCGGCGAGTGCCGCGGGCTCCCAGACCCATCGCGCCCCGCTCACCTGCGGCGCGTCGGACGGAAGATCCGGCGCCGCGATCCGCCGCTCCCCCTTGTTCGAGCACGCGCTCGCGAGAAGGAGAAGCGGCAGTACCGCGGCCACTCCCGCGAGCAGCCCGCGAGAGACTTCCAGGTGAACCCTTCTCATTACGGCACCCCTTTCCTGTCGCGCGGCCATGCGCGCGGAGTGGCGCCGAAGAGTGAAGAGGAGATGAGTGCGCGAGAGCAGGAAGCGTTCCAGGGGGATGGGGCTGCGACTTGCTCAAACCCTTGTCGCGAAGAGATCGATTAAAAGAGGGAAGGCGTCCGGGGTGATTGTGGGGCGTCGGAGTACCGACAGTGACAGAACTACAGCTCGCGAAGCGCCTTTAGAAATTCGGCCTCGGTGACCCGCTCCCCGTGGTCTCGTGAGGCGACGTACGTGCCCATATAGGTGCTCA
>DASSLZ010000049.1:0-5379 GCA_035689165.1 Candidatus Eiseniibacteriota bacterium
GCTGGGTGGACGTGCCGGGCGGGCGCCTCATGGGGCGCGCGCGCCTCGCGTCGGACCAGACGCTCGACGCGCACGTGGTCGCCTCGATCGAGGATCTGTCCGCGATGAACGGGCTGATCGCGCCGGTGGCCGCTCAGTCGGGACGGGGGCGTTTGACGGCCGATCTCTCGGGCTCGATCCGGCAGCCCAATTTCGAAGCGCGCGCCTGGCTCGGGGACGGACGTCTCACGAACGGCGCGGCCTACGACTCGCTTCAGGTGAGCGCCGCGGGCCGGCTGGGGTCCGACGGCACGGCCATGGCCTACCTCACGGCGCGCGGCATCCGCGCCGCCGGGCGCCCCCTGGGCAACGCGGCCGCGACCGTCTCGTTCGGCAAGAAGATCGTGATCGAACGCTACGTGCAGTCGGCGGGCGATTCGACCCTGGCGTTCCGCGGCACGGTGACGCCGGGGAAGGACGAAACCACCGCCGTTCTCGATTCGATGGTGCTGACCGCGGGGACGCTCCGCTTCCGAAATCTCGAGCCGGTGCGCCTCCTGTTCGGCCAGGGGCACGTGAAGAGCGCGTCCCTCCGGCTCGACATGCGCCCGGGCAGGGTCGACGTCGCCTTCGACTGGGACCTGCGCCGCGCGCGGATCGACGCGGACGGCCGGCTCTCGGGGATCGAGGCGACGCGCATTCCCGGGCTCGCCGCGTCGCGCGATTCGCTTCGCGGGGAGATCGAGGGAACGTTCCACGTCTCGGGCCCGCTCTCCGACCCCGCGCTCACCGTCGACGCCGCGGTGCTCCGTCCCTCCTGGGGAGGCATCGCCGGCGACAGCCTGGCCGTCGCGCTCGCCTACGCGCCGGGGGTGCTGCGGATCGACCGCGTGCGCTGGGCGGCCGCCGACGGGCGCGCCTCCCTCACCGGCACGATCCGGGCGCCGGTCTCGCTGGAGGCCTGGCTTCGCGGCATCGCCAAGCGCGACGAGTCGTGGGCGAAGAACGCGGTGCTCGACCTGGACGCCCGGGTGGACTCGCTGGATCTCTCGCTGCTCGCGCCGGCGGACACGTCGCTCCGTTCGCTGGACGGCACGGCGACCTTCACGGCCCACGTCTCGGGAACGGGGCTCATGCCGGTGGCGGCCATCCACGCCGCCTCGCCGCGCATCGCGTATCGCGGGATCCTGGGGGCCATCACGGGGGCCGACCTCGACTACGCCGAGCGCTCGCTCAAGATCACGCGTCTCGACCTGACCCAGAGCGGGAGCGTCTCGTCCATCACGGGGCAGATCCCGGTGGATCTCTCCTTCTTCGCCAAGGAACGCCTCCTCCGCGACCGGCCGTTCCAGCTCACCGTGCGGATCACCGACGCCGACTTCAAGCTGGCCTCGGTGATCTACCCGGCGTACGTGGCCTCGAGCGCCGGGAAGTTCAGCGTCATGGCGGGCGTCTCGGGCACGCCGCGGGCGCCGGCGATCCAGGGGTCGGTCAAGCTCAAGGACGGCATCGTGCGCCTGGCCGGCCGCGAGGAGGTCGTGAACAAGATCCAGCTCGAAGGCGCGTTCGACCAGAACCAGCTGACGATCACGTCGATGACGGGAGCGCAGGGAGCGAAGGGGAAGCTGACCGGGAGCGGGACGTGGCAATGGGGCGGTCTCGGCGGCAAGGCGATCCCGATCGAGGCGGGGCCGCCGGGGAAGTACGCGTTCAAGGTGAACGCCTCCAACTTCACCGTGACCGATCGCGAGACCTACGCGATGCAGCTCACGGGGACCTTCACCATCGCCAACGGCAGGACCGAGGAAGGAAAGCAGATCCCGTTCATCACCGGATCCTCCACGCTCGCGAAGGGGAACCTCACGCTCGACCTGGCCGCGACCGACCAGGAGGAGATCGTGCTGCCGTTCTACTACGACGTGAGCGTGGACGTGCCGCAGGGGCTCTTCTACCGGACCGTGGACAGCGAGGTGGAGCTGCAGGGCAATCTCCGGCTGCTCAACAAAGGGGAGGGGAACCTGGCCCTCGGCACGATGACCGTGCGGAAGGGGCGCTACTACCTGTTCACGCGCGAGATCCAGAACCTGAGCGGCGATTTCATCTTCAGCAGTCTCGACCGGACCGATCCGGAGCTGGCGGTGGACGGCGAGACGACGATCCCGGTCTCCAAGGGGTCGCCCACGGTCATCAAGGTTTCGCTGACGGGCCGGGCGAGCCGCCCCGAGGTGCATCTCTGGGATCCGAATCCCGACAGCCGCTACTCCCAGGCGGATCTCTGGCGGATGCTCACGTACGGACAGTTCACCCCCTCGCAGGAGGCGGGGACCGGAGACGGCACCGGCGGAAACGGCGGCGCGGGCGGTCTCGCGCTGCCGATCCAGGCCTACCTTTTCCGCAACGCCGAGCGGTGGCTGTCGCAGAGCGGCTGGATCGACACCTTCGATCTCGGCACCGGCGCCCGCGCGGGAGGCGAGACCGGCGCGGGTCCGCTCGAGGTGGGCGTGGTGGGAGCGGGAAAGTATGTGACGCGCGACCTCTACATCAATTATTCTCGCGAATTCTCGGGGGCCGTCGAGCAGCGGATCGGCGCGGAGTACCGCGTCACGCGGCATCTCCTGCTCAAGGGAGAGCGCACCGATCGGAACGCCACGCCCGGGGGCCGTCCTCCCGAGGAATACAACCTCGACCTCAAGGTCCGACTGGAGTATTAAGCCTGACGTGCAACTGAATCCGGTGCAGCGCCAGGCCGTCGAACACCCCGGCGGCCCGCTCCTGATTTTGGCGGGCGCGGGCAGCGGCAAGACGCGCGTGCTCACGGGACGGATCGCGCACCTCGTGCAGGAGCGCGGCGTTCTGCCGGAGCAGATCCTCGCGTTCACGTTCACGAACAAGGCGGCGCGCGAGATGCGCTCCCGCGCGGCGGCACTCCTCGGGGGCGACGATCTCCGGGTCTGGCTGGGCACCTTCCACGGAACCTGCGTGCGCATCCTGCGCCGCCACGCCGAGACGCTCGGCTACCCGCGCTCGTTCGTCATCTACGACACCGACGATCAGCGGAGTCTCCTTCGGGAGCTCCTGCGCGAGGTGGGCGCCGACGACAAACGGCTCACCCCCGCGGGCGCGGGCTCGCGCATTTCGGGTCTCAAGAACGAGGGGATCCCAGCCGCGGAATACGCGAAGACCGCGTTCGCCCCGGTGGACCGGAAGCTGGCGGAGGTCTACGAGCGCTACGAGCGGGCGCTGCGCGACCGCGCCGCGATGGACTTCGACGACCTCCTCCTCTACACGGTGAAGCTGCTCGACCTGGACGAGGGGGTGCACCGTCACTACGCTTCGCGCTTCCACCACGTGCTGGTGGACGAGTATCAGGATACGAACGCGATTCAGTTCGAGCTGATCGAACGCCTCTCGCGCCTCCACAAGAACCTGACCGTGGTCGGCGACGACGACCAGTCGATCTACGGCTGGCGCGGCGCGGACGTGGGGAACATCCTCTCCTTCGAGCAGCGCTTCCCGGACGCGGCCGTGCTCCGGCTGACCCAAAACTACCGCTCCACCCAGACCATCCTCCGCGCCGCGAACGGGGTCGTGAAGCACAACACGGCGCGCAAGGAGAAGGAGCTCTGGACGGAGAACGCGGTGGGCGACCCGCTCACCCTGCACGTGCTCCCCGACGAGGAAGCCGAGGGGGAGAAGGTCGTTTCGATGCTGCTCCAGGAGCGCCGGGACTCGGACCGCGGGAACAAGGACTTCGTCGTGCTCTACCGGACCAACGCGCAGTCGCGGTCGGTGGAGAACGCGCTGCGCCGCTCGGCCATCCCCTACCAGATCACCGGCGGGATCTCGTTCTACGAGCGGCGCGAGGTGAAGGACGTGCTCGCCTATCTCCGCGCGCTGGTGCAGCCCAAGGACGCGGTGTCCTGGTACCGGGTGCTGAACGTGCCGCCGCGCGGCATCGGGCGGACCACGGTGGAGCGCCTGCAGGCGTTCGCCGAGGAGCGGAAGCTCACCGTGCCCGAGGCGCTGATCCACCCCGAGCTCTCGGCCGCGCTCGGCGTGCCCGCGGCGAAGAAGCTGGCCGGCGTCGCCGCGCTGTTCCTTGGGATGCGTCCCTTCCTCGAGCGCTCGGCGCCCGCGTGCGTGGCCGAGGTGGTGGCCGCCGTACGGTACCGGGAATATCTCGCGGAGGAATCGCCGGCCGAGGCCGAGGAGCGGATCGAGAACGTCGAGGAGCTGATCGCGGGCGCCGAGGCGTACGCGCGGCGCGCGGAGGACCCCTCGGTCGAGGGCTTCCTCTCCGAGGTGGCGCTCCTCACCGACGTGGACCTGTGGGACGACACCGAGGACGCCGTGAACCTCATGACCGTGCACTCGGCCAAGGGGCTCGAGTTCCCGGTCGTGTTCGTGGTGGGCCTGGAGGAGGGGCTCCTGCCGCACGCCTCCGCGCTGGACGAGCCGGCCGAGCTGGAGGAGGAGCGGCGGCTCTTCTACGTCGCCCTCACGCGCGCGCGGGAGCGCGTGCATCTCTTCCACGCCTCCTACCGGCGCACCTGGAACGCTTCGGGGGGCGGGATCTCGCGCTTCGTCTCGGAGATTCCGGAGGACTGCCTGCTGGTCCAGGAGGAGCGCCACTGGGACGTGGAGGCGCCGCGCTATTCGCCGCGCCGGAGCGCCGGAGCCGCCATGCGCCGCTCCGAGGGCTCGCTCAAGAGCGCGGTGGGTCTCCGGGTCATCCACCCGCAATTCGGGGAGGGCGTCGTGGTCGGAAGCGAGGGATTCGGAGAGCGCGCCAAGCTGACGATTCAATTCCGGCGCGCGGGGATCAAGAAGATCCTCGCCGCCTTCGCGGAGCTGTCCCATGCCGATTGACGCCAAGACTGTCGAGAAGATCGCCGCGCTCGCCCGCCTCGAGCTCCAGCCCGCCGAAGAGGAGCGCATGGTGCGCGAGCTCCAGGCGATCCTGGCCTACGTCGAGCAGCTCCAGGCGGTGGACGTCGGCGGCATCGAGCCGACGAGCCAGGTGACCGAGGGCAAGCCCCCCGCGCTCCGCCCCGACGAGGAGCGCCCCTGCGACGTGCGGGACGAAGCGCTGGCGCAGGCTCCCGACCGGGACGGCGACTACTTCCGGGTGCCGCAAGTCGTATGAACGAATCCGTGAAGGGGATCGGCGCCACCGCCGAGGCGATCGCCGCCGCGGTCCGGTCTGGGAGCGCCAGCGCCGAGGAGATCACGCGGGCCTTCCTCCAGCATGCCGACCAGACCGCCGGCAAGCTGGGCACGTATCTCCACCGGATGCCGGAGGAGGCGCTACGCGCCGCGCGCGCCGTGGACGCCAAGCGCGCCTCGGGCGCACCCCTGGGCGCCCTGGCCGGCGTGCCCGTGGCGATCAAGGACAACATC
>DASSLZ010000050.1:0-2113 GCA_035689165.1 Candidatus Eiseniibacteriota bacterium
CCGCCTCCGCGGGCAGATGGCCGGGCTCTACGGCCGGGAATTCGGGGTGGCGATCCAGGACGTCGCGACCACCTCGGTCCTCGTGGTGGCGCTCTGGATCAGCGCGCGGATCCTCTCCCGCGTGGAGCGGGCGCGCGCGCAGGCCGAGCGGGGCCACACCGAGAGCGAGCGGCGCCTCCGGATGATGCTGGGCGTGAGCCAGGTCGGCGTGTGGGAGCGGGATGTCCTCCAGAACCGGATGGAGTGCGACGCGACGAGTCTTCGCCTGTGGGGGTTCGGGCCGGACGCGCAGCCCACCTACGTCGCCATGATCGAACGGATCCACCCGGACGATCGCGACCGCGTGATCCGGGAAATCGAGAAATCCCTCGAGCGGGGCGCGGAATTCGACACGACGTACCGCGTCGTCCACCCCGATCGCACCGAGCGCGCGCTGGGCGCGCGCGGGGCGGTCACCCTGGACCCCGAAGGCCGCCCGATGCGGATCACCGGCATCAACTGGGACGTGACCCTCCACCAGCAGGCCGAGGAGGCCAAGGAGCGCGCCGCGCGCGAGCAGATCGAGATGAAGGATCAGTTCATCTCGCACGCCTCGCACGAGCTGCGCTCGCCGCTTTCGTCCATCGTGGAGTTCCAGGACATCCTGCTTCGCGGGCTCGTGGGTCCGCCGCTCACCCCCGAGCAGCGCGACTGCGTGGAGATCGCGCAGCGGAACGCCTACCAGCTTCGGCTGATGATCGACGATCTCCTGGAGGTCACGCGCGCGCAGGCGGGCAAGCTGGTCGTCTCGCCGCAGTCGTTCGCGGTCGAGGGGGTGATCGAGGACGTGGTCACCGCGTTGAAGCCCGCGGCCAACGCCAAGATGGTGGATCTGTCCCACTCGCTCTACGAGCCGCCGCCGCTCGCTTTCGCCGATCCGGCCCGGGTGCGGCAGGTGGTGACGAACCTGGTCGAGAACGCGATCAAGTACACGCGTGCCGGGGGCACCGTCTCGATCAGCGCGGAGGTGGACGTCGAGGGGGAGAGCATCGAGATCTCGATCGAAGACACGGGCTCGGGGATCTCGCCGGAGGACCAGGTGTGGATTTTCGAGCAGATGTACCAGGCGTCGCGGGACTCGCGCGAGAGCCGGAAGGGACTGGGGCTTGGACTTTACATCTGTCGCGAACTGGTGACGCGCATGGGCGGGCGGATTCGGGTGGACAGCGCGGTGGGAAAGGGGAGCCGCTTCACCTTCACGCTCCCGCTCCTTTCGGCCGCGTCGGTGCAGGATACGAGGAGGTCGGCATGAACGGCGTGAAGACAGTGCTCATCGTGGAAGACGACAAGGACCACCTGAAGGCGCTTCAGATCCGGCTGGGCGCCGCCGGATTCGAGACCATCTGGGCCAGCGACGGACTCCAGGCGGTGGCGGCTGCCCGGCGCGAGCGTCCAGACGCGATCATTCTCGACCTGGGCCTTCCCGGCGGGGACGGCTACCAGGTGCTCCAACGCCTGAAGATGCTCGCTCCCACGTCGCAGATCCCGATCATCGTGCTGAGCGCCCGGGATCCCGCGGTCCATCGCGCGCGGTCGCTGGAGGCGGGCGCGGTGGCCTTCTTCCAGAAGCCGGCCGACAGCGACGCGCTGCTGAAGACGATCCACGAGAGCTGCGCCCCGAAGTCAGCCTGACAAACGGCTTCATCCGACGCCCTCAAAGCCACGACTCCGAAACCCCTTGACGCGCTCGCCCCGAGCGCGCGAGGATGCGCCGGGGTCGTGGCAGTGTCCCGCACCCGCGGGTATCGCAGCACCAAACATCCTTATCTTCCGACATCGAGACTGGGCCCCAAGCACCTCGGCTTCCCATCCTGTCCGAGGGCGCGGTCTCTTCCTATCCTCGCGCGCTCGGCGGCATGGAGCTCCGAACGGGCGGGGACGGCCCGTATTTTGGGGAACGCTCGATGCGCCGGAATCGCCTCGTGCTTCTCGCCGCCGTTTGCGGCGCGCTGTCCCTCGTCCTTTCCTCTCCCGCCCGCGCCGACCTGACTAGCAAGACGCTGAAGCCCGTCGTCGGCGTCAAGTTCGGCATGGAATCCGCGCTCGGCAGTCTCCTCGGCGGCACGCTCGCGGG
>DASSLZ010000051.1:0-4632 GCA_035689165.1 Candidatus Eiseniibacteriota bacterium
CGAAGCGTGGCCCAGGATCGCCTCGATCATCTCCCGCGGCCAGCCGCGCTCCTCGAGGATCCGGACGCCGACGAAGGGGTGCTCGGCGGGAGTGGGGTGCTTCTCGTAGTCGAAGTCATGGATCAGGCCGGTGGCGGCCCAGAGCTCTTCGTCCCCGCCCATCCGTCGCGCGTAGGCGCGCATCGCGGCCTCGACGGCCAGGGCGTGCTTGCGAAGTCCCGGCGTCTCGGTGTGCTCGTGGAGCAGGGTGAGCACCTCGTCGCGCGCGGGAACGCGCGCCGCGGAGGCCTGGGGCGAAGGGGTCTGGGGTGCCGATTCCACGCGCGGGATTCTACTACAAGCCGGGAAGGGGCTCTTAGCCGTGATCTACCGTGGTGTTTCGTCCGCGCCGCTTTCCGCGCCTTCGGCGCGGGTTATAGCTTCTTCTTCGTGATCACCGTGGCGCGGAGCAGCGTGATCGTCTCGGTGCCCGTGACCGGCGTGGCGCTCGCGCTGGTATCGAACGCGATCCGCAGCCCGATCTTCACCTTGTCCTGGACGAGGGCCGCCGCGAGGGCGTCGGACGTGATCTCGGTGCTCACGTTCGTCACGTTGGCCGGCGTGAGCGTCACCGGCACGTCGGCAATCGGCGCCGAGGAGAAGACGTCGGCCGAGTCGGCGGACGTGATGTAGACGAGGAGCCGCGCGTCGGCGGAGCCGGTCGTGTTGTCGAAGGAGGCGCCGATGTCCAGCTTGGCGCTCGAGACCTCGGTCACGTCCTGGACGCCGGGGAGCAGCGACACCTCGCGGCTGTCCACGTCGACGGTGGTCAGGGGAAGACCTCCCGGAATCGGGCCGTAGGACTGCGACACGTCGGCCGGGTCCAGGAAGGAGAGGATGTCCACGGTCAGGATCAGGCTCCGGTCGCCGCATCCGGCGGCGAGGAGCGGGACCATCACGAGCAGCAAGGGCCAGCGGCGCATCGGGATCTCCTCCTAGTACAGCGTGAGGGAGGCGCAGAGCTCGGCCGCGCGCTCCTCTTCGACGTTCCGGCTGTGGGTGGCGACGGCCAGGTCCAGCCCGACGCTGCCCATCTTGAGCCCGGTGCCCGCGGTGCCCTGCCAGCGCCCGTTCGTGTCGCGATAGGCGCCGCCGCGCAGCGCCACCATCCCCAGCCACTGCTCCACGCCCAGGTGCACCATCGTGCGCAGCTCGGTGTCCACGAAGTCCACCGCGAGATTCGTGGCGCCCATCCGCTTGGCCACGTTCACCGTGACGGCGGCGGGGATGCGGCTCTTGGTCTCGACGTCGCGCCCGATCGTGGTCGTGGTGAACTCGTTCGTGGCGTCGTCGTAGACGTGCCGCTTCACCGTCGTCTTCCAGTCGATGGTGCTGCCCATGTCGTTCACGCCCACACCCAGCTCGAAGTTGTCGTAGAAGAACACGCCGCCCACGTCCGCCCCGAAGCCGTGCCCCGAGCCGCCGTCGCCCCCGATCGCGGCGTCGCGCGTCAGCGCCGTCATGTCGATCGCGACGGGATCGGAGCTGCCGAACAGCGTGTCGCCGGTGGTCGCGCCGGCCGAGGCGCGGATCGAGCCGTAGGCCAGCCCCCAGTAGTACTTGGGCGCCGCGCCCAGGTAGAGCGCGGTGGCGCCGTTCCGGCGCGGATCGTCGGCCGACGGGTCGTCCTGATCGCCTTCGTTCGCGTCCACCGGCAGGCGATAGAAGGGGCGCAGCGTCATGCCGGCCTGCCATGCGACCGCCGCCTGCGCCACGCCGTCGTCGGTCGTGCCGTAGCGGGTGTTGCCGGTGAAGGGCTGGGCGTCGCGAAGCGCTGCCCGAAGCTGGGGATCGAGGTCGAACTCGTTCCGGACGTGGATCGTCGGGACGACCTGCACGAAGAAGTTCTTCACGCCGAAGCCGACCGCCATCAGGTGGTAGGTGCCGCCCTGCTTCCAGGGGTCCTTGGGGATCGCCCGGCGCACGTCCGACAGGTCCACGGTCAGGGAGTCGCGCGCCACGAAGACCGAGATGTCGCCCGAGACCTCCTTGGGCTTCCACAAGGACAGGGTCAGCGGCGGGTTGGTGGCCAGGTTCAGGATCTCGAAGATGTTGAAGTCGGGATCGCTCGAATCGAACGTGGGGTGGTTGCTCGCGTACTGGATCAGCCCGATCGGAAGGGGAATGGATCGCGATCCCTGCCCGGTCGGAACGGCGCGGAAGGCCACGTTCGCGGTCCGCGAGGCGTTGTTGTCGCTGGTCGCCACGCCTCCCATGCCGAGGCGGCGAGCGTCCAGCATCTGCGCGCCGGCGGGCGCCGTCCAGGCGGCGACGGCCAGCAGGACAAGCATGATCGGGATCCGGCGTTTCATGGTCGAGGCTCCTCCCCCGGGGTTTCGGGCCGCTTTTCGGCGGGTCCCGTACCCCATCCGGCATTCATCGGCCGATCCCGCCCCGGGCTTGAGTGCCGGCGGGCCGATTTGACCGTCGAAAACGCGTGTGATAACGTAGTTCATTCTCTTGAAATCGCGTCAGTTAGCGCGACGCGCGCCGCCCCTCGGCGAGCGCATCCCACCAGGAGGCGATCACGGCGCCGATGACGAGCCAGACCGAGCTCCCGAAGAACTACGACCCCGTCGAGACCGAGAAGCGGTGGTACGCCCACTGGTCCGAGCGGGGCTACTTCCGTCCCAACGACTCCGACGGACCTCCCTTCGTCATCCTGATCCCGCCGCCCAACGTCACGGGGAGCCTTCACTTTGGCCATACCTTCGACCACACCATCCAGGACCTCCTGACCCGGTGGCACCGGATGATGGGGGAGCCGACGCTCTGGCTTCCGGGCACCGATCACGCCGGCATCGCGACCCAGAACGTGGTGGAGAAGCGGCTGGCGGAGCGGGGGCAGACCCGCTTCGACCTGGGCCGCGAGGCGTTCATCGCCGAGACGTGGCGCTGGAAAGAGGAATACCACCGGCGGATCACGGAACAGATGAAGCGCCTGGGCGACTCCGTGGACTGGTCGCGCGAGCGCTTCACCATGGACGAAGGGCTCTCGCGCGCCGTGCGCGAGGTGTTCGTGCGGCTGTACCGGAAGGGGCTGGTCTACCGCGGGAACCGGATCATCAACTGGTGTCCGCGCTGCCACACCGCGCTCTCCGACGAGGAAGTGAACAAGGAGGAGCGCGAGGCCAAGCTCTACTACATCCAGTACCCGATCAAGGGCACCCAGAAGCACGTGACGGTGGCGACCACGCGCCCCGAGACGATGCTGGGCGACGTGGCCGTGGCCGTTCACCCCAAGGACAAGCGGTTCGCGCCGCTCAAGGGGAAGACCGCGCTGCTGCCGTTCCTGCGCCGCGAGATCCCGATCATCCAGGACGAGGCGGTGGATCCCAAGTTCGGAACCGGCGCCGTCAAGGTGACGCCCGCGCACGACCTCTCCGACTTCGAGATGGGGCAGCGCCACAACCTGCCCGCGATCAAGGTCATGGACGAGAGCGCGGTGATGAACGAGAACGCGGGAGACTTCCAGGGCCTGACGCGCGAGGAGGCGCGGAAGCGGATCGTGGAGGCGCTGACCGACCGCGGGCTGCTCGTGCGCGTGGAGCCGCACCGTCACGCGGTGGGCCAGTGCGACCGCTGCGGCACCGTGGTGGAGCCCTATCTCTCGCTCCAGTGGTTCGTGAAGATGAAGCCGCTCGCCGAACCCGCCTACGCCGCCATCGCGCGCGGCGAGCTGACGATCCTGCCGCGGCGCTGGGAGAAGGTGTACCTGCGCTGGCTGGAGGGGATCCGCGACTGGTGCATCTCGCGCCAGCTCTGGTGGGGCCATCGGATCCCCGTCTGGACCTGCTCCGGCTGCGAGGACCAGATCGTGGAGGTGGAGACACCCACCAAGTGCCCGAAGTGCGGGAGCGGGGAGCTGAAGCAGGACGAGGACGTGCTCGACACCTGGTTCTCCTCCTGGCTGTGGCCCTTCTCCACGCTCGGCTGGCCTGAGAAGACGTCCGATCTCGAGCGCTTCTATCCCTCGAGCGTGATGGTGACCGGCCCCGACATCATCTTCTTCTGGGTCGCGCGCATGGTCATGGCCGGGTACGAGTTCATGGGGAAATGCCCCTTCCCGCAGGTGTACCTCCACGGGATCGTGCGGGACGCCCTGGGGCGGAAGCTCTCGAAGTCGCTGGGCAACTCGTCCGATCCGATCGAGCTGATGGACCGCTTCGGCGCCGACTCGCTTCGCTACACCCTGGTGTTGCTCTCGCCCCAGGGGGCCGACATCCACGGCTTCTCCGACGAGAAGGTGGACCTGGGGCGCCACTTCGCGAACAAGCTCTGGAACGCGTTCCGGTTGGTCCATCCGTACCTGATCGACTTCCAGCCGGACGATCCGGTCCGCCGGCCCGAGCTGCGCGACGAGGACCAGTGGATCTTGAGTGTCCTGGCCTCGACCGTTCGGTCGGTGACGCGGAACCTGCGCGCCTACCGGATCGGAGACGCCGCCAAGGACATCTACGACTTCACCTGGCGGGAGTTCTGCGACTGGTACCTCGAGATGGCCAAGCCGCGGCTGTACGCCGGGCCGCACACGCCCGACGCCCTGACCGTGCGCTACGTGATCGACTCGGTGTTCAGCACCGTGATCCGGCT
>DASSLZ010000052.1:0-3159 GCA_035689165.1 Candidatus Eiseniibacteriota bacterium
ATGGTCTCGGCACGCTCCCGCACCTCGGATCGGGTGAGCTTCACCGCTTCGGCCGCCGCCGTTTCGGGCTCCGCCGCGCCCGCGGCGCGAAGGTCCCACCCCGCGCCCAGCCCGGCCAGCGCCAGGAGCGCCGCAATGGCCGCAGATGTCACGGTTCTCATGGGAATTCCTCCCGTTCCAGAGTGATGGCCCCTGGAATCATCGGCAGGTCGGGCGAACGCCTCCAGCCCTTTAGTTCGGCCCTCGCCATGCCGATAGGCAAACAATGCCTCGCTTCCCACTCCACGCCGCGTCCACGGCCCTTCTTGCCGCGCTCGCCTTGGGCGCCGCGGCCCCGGCCGAACCCACCCGCGTGCCGGGAACCGGCGTCCGCCTCACGCCGCCGCCGGGGTTCGCTCCCGCCGAGCAATTCGCGGGCTTCCAGAACCCCGAGCGCAACGCCTCCATCGTCGTGACCGAGATCCCCGGGCCGGTCTCCGAGGTTCGAAGGGGCATGACCCGGAGCGGCCTCGCCTCGCGCGGCGTGGAGCTGATCGAATCGAGCAGCGTGACGGTGGGAGGCAAGGAGGCGCTTCTCCTGCACGTGAGCCAGCGGTCCCTGGGGACGGACTACTTCAAGTGGATGCTGGTGGGCGGCTCCGAAGCGCGCACGTTCATGGTCGTCGGAACGTTCCCCGCCGAAGAGTCCGACCTGAGCGACCCGGTCCGGCAGTCGCTCCTGTCGGCGTCGTGGGGTGAAGACCCTCGCGCCGACCTCTTCGAGGGGATGCCCTTCCGGGTGGAGAGCGCGCCGCGCCTGAAGCTCGCCGACCGGATGGGGAATCTCCTGATCTTCACCGAGACGGGAAGGATCGCGCCGGGCAAGCCGGACATGGCGGTCCTCATCATCGGCAGTTCCATGGGCGACGTGGCGATCGGCGACCTGGAGGGCTTTTCGAAGGACCGACTGCTCCGGACGGACCGCATGACGGGGGTGCGCGTTCGAAGCGGCGCTTCGATCTCGGTCGACAGCCTGCCCGGGTACGAGCTGATCGCCGAGGGCGCGGACGCGAAGAACGGCCGGCCGGTCGGCGTGTATCAGCTGATGCTGGCCGACGGAAAGAGCTACTACATCGCGCAGGGCTTCGTGGCGAAGACCCGGCTGAACCAGTTCCTGCCGGTGTTCCGGCAGGTGACGGGAACGTTCCAGCGTACGAGCCAAGAACCCACCGAAGAGAGCCGCCCTACGATCACGCAGTAGCGCCCCTAATCCGCTGGCCCGAGCCTCCCCGGCGGACTACCCTGAGCCGGGAAGACCGCGACCACGCAACGAGGAGGCGCGCCATGAATCGAACCGCCCGGACGGCCGCCGCGGCCGGATTTCTCGCCTTCGCCATGGCCGGCTGCGCCCACGACCCGAAGCCCGCGCACGCGATCACCGTCAAAGGACAGCTCGCCGCGGGCGCCGAATGCCCGATGATCGTCACAGCCGACAATCGCCGCTATTCCCTGACCGGCAGCCTGGACCGTTTCAAGATCGGCGACCGCGTCTGCGTGCGGGGGAGAACGGTCGAGGTCTCCACGTGCATGGCGGGAGAAGCCACGATCGCCATCGATGCGATCGGTCCCGAGGACAACTGCCCCTGAGGACGCCTGTCCGGATGGCCGCCGCCGTTCTGGCGGCGCTCCTCGCCACGGCCATCCAGCTCGCCGACCGTCCCTATCTCCGCTTCCTGCGCGGCCTGGTGTCCTGCCAGCGCGGCGGAGGCCGGAGCTGATCTATCCGCTCGTGGAGCGGGCCGCGGCCTACGTCGCGCTGGGCGACACGCCGCACGCGCGCGCCGATCTCGCGGAAGCGGCGCGCCGGAAAGCGCAGGGCTCTTCCTTCGCCGCGTCCGAGGATCCGTTCCGCTACTGAGCGCTACGTAAGGCCCTGGCTTGTGATCTACCCCGCCGAGAGCTCCGCGATCTTGGCGCGCACGGCGTCGCGCTTCGGGTAGTCGGGCGCCAGCCGCAGCACTTCCCCGAAGTACCGGATCGCGTCCTGCTTCTTCCCCATCGTCTCCGAGCCGGTCCCCATCTGGAGATAGACGTCGGGCATGGCCATCCGGCTGTGCGGCGTGAAGCGCAGCTCGCCCGAGGCGATCCGCTGGTAGAGGGCCATCGCCTCCGGAACCCTCCCGCTCATCTGGAGGGCCAGCGCCAGGTGGAAGATCGCGTCGGCCTCGCGCGGCGATTCCCGGCTGGCCAGGCGGTACCACTCGGCCGCTCTCGGGTAATTCCCTGCGAGATACTCCATCGTCCCGACCTCGAAATAGGCGTCGGTGGCGGGCTGGTTGAACTCGCGATACATCGCGAGCGCGCGGTCGTAGGCCTGGCGCGCCGCCTCCGCGTGTCCCAGCTTCTCCTCGGCCACGCCGATCCGGAACGTCGCGAGCGGAGCGAACCAGGTCCGCCCCGAGGCGACCGGGCGCAGCCGGGACAGGGCGTCCTGGTAGCGCCCCGCGACCAGGTCCAGCCGGGCAAGCCGCATCAGGCTGTGCTCGTCCTCTCCGCCGCTCAGGCTGTCGGCCAGGCGCTCCAGCCGCGCCGCCTCGTCGCGATTTCCCCTGGCGTCATAGGCGCGCCGAAGCGCCACGAGCGGTCCCGGGTCGGGCAGCCGCTCCGCCGCGCCCGCCACGGCTGCCGCGGTCACCGGGCCTGAGCCGGGCAGATCGAGCTGCCGGCGCACCACGTCGCTCCACAGGGCGAGGTCGCTGGTCCAGACACCGATCCGCGCCACGGTGAGTGCGGCGTAGAGCACGACGACCAGCCCCGCGGCCCACGCGAGGCCGCGACGGAGCCCGGCCCGGCGCGGGTCCACCCGCGCTCCTTTCGCCTGGTAGAGCGAAGCCGCCATCGCGACCAGGAAGAGCGACGAGCCGATCGTGGGAAAGAGGAGGTAGCGGTCGGTCATCCAGATCCGGAGCGTGTAGTAGACGTTCATCACCGTCGCGAGCGAGAGCGCGAAGAGCGCGATCCCGAACGCCGCCACGGGGCGCTTGCGGCGCCAGGCCAGGAATCCGCCCACCATCGCCGCGGCCAGGACGAGGCCCACCAGGGCGAGCGAGGTCTTGGGCGGCGTGATCCCCGTCGTGTAGATGGCCGAGAGGCGGATCGGAAGGAGCGTATGACCGACAT
>DASSLZ010000053.1:0-7476 GCA_035689165.1 Candidatus Eiseniibacteriota bacterium
CTAGGCTGCGGCCGTGGATCGCGCCATTCCCATCTCCGTCCCCGAAGGAACCCTCGCCGGCGCCGAATCGGCGCGGGCCGAGAGTCTCACCGTCGCCGAGAACCTCGCCCGCGGCGCCGCCGACCCCGAGCACGCGCTGCAGGCGGCGCGCATCTTCTCGCTCGAAGGGAAGCGCGATCGCGCGATCGAGATCCTCCGCCAGGGGACGCTGGCCCATCCGCGGCACGTCGGCCTCCTCGGGACCCTCGCCGATCTCCTCTCCCGCGGAGGCGCGTTCGAGGAAGCGGACCTCGTGTTCCGGCAGGCGCTCGAATACGGCCCGGGCGACGCGGAAGCGTGGTATCGCGCGGGGCTGCACGGCGCGCGCCAGGGACAGCTGGAGTCGGCACGCAGCGCCTACGAGGAGACCGTGCGCCTCGATCCGACCCGGGTGCGGGCCTGGGTGAACCTGGGACTGGCGCGGGCCGACCTGGGCGACCGCCGGGGCGCGCTCCAGGCTCTGCTGCGCGCGGTGCAGGCCGATCCCGCCTGCGCCGAGGCGCATTCGAATCTCGGCGTGCTCTATCACGAAGAGGGGATGCGGGCCGAGGCGATCGAGGCGTTCCGCCGCTCCGTGGAGCTCGCTCCCGATTCCAGCGAGGCGCACTTCAACCTGGGCTGGGCGCTCCTCGCCGACCAGGAGCTGGAGCAGTCCGAGACGATGCTCGAGGCTTCGGTGCGGCTCGACCCCTCGAACGTGGAGAGCCTGTACGCGCTGGCGCTGCTCCATATCCGCGTCGGGAAGTACGGCCGCGCGGTCGCCTCGCTCCGGCAGGCGGTCGAGCACCAGCCCGACGACGCGCGCCTCCACTACCAGCTGGGGGTCGCCTACAACCGCCAGGACGCCGTGGACCAGGCGATCCTCGCGCTGGAAACCGCCGCCCGGCTGAATCCTGACGATCCCCGTCCGCACCATCTGCTCGGCGTCGCCTACGACAAGAAAGAGCTCCCCGCGCTGGCGCGCGAGGCCTATCGGCGCGCCGCCGCGCTGAACGGCTGACCGTGCCGGGCGTCGGGCGCGCGTTCGAGGCGGCCCGGCGCGAGCGCCGCGGCGCCTTCATCGCCTACCTCGCCTCAGGCTATCCCAACCTCGCGGAATCGAACCGCCTCGCGGCCGCCGCCTGCGACGCGGGCGCCGACGTGCTCGAGCTGGGCGTCCCGTTTTCCGATCCCGTCGCCGACGGCCCGGTCATCCAGCGCGCGACGCAAGTCGCTCTGGAGGGCGGCGCGACCCTCGCGAGCGTGATCCGGCAGGCCGCCACCCTCCGTGCGGCGCATGCCACCCCGATCGTGCTCATGTCCTACCTGAACCCGATCCACCGCTATGGGGTGGAGCGCTTCGCGCGGGACGCCGCGGCTTCGGGCGTGGACGGCGTGATCCTGGTGGACCTCCCGCCCGAGGAGGATCCGGAGACGTGGGAAACGGTGGTGGAAGCGGGACTGGATACGATCGCGCTCGTGACCCCGACTTCGGCGGCACATCGCCTTCCCGCGATCGCTTCGCGCTCGCGGGGATTTGTGTACGTGGTCGCGCGCCTCGGCGTCACCGGCGCCGGGGGCGCCGATCCCGACACGGCGGCGCTCCTCGACCGCTGCCGCGCGCTCTCGCCCCTTCCGCGGGCGATCGGCTTCGGCATGTCGCTCGAGAGCGACCTCGCGCCCTATCGCGGGCGCGCCGAGGGGGTCATCGTGGGCTCGGGGCTTCTCCAGCCGATGCTGGGCGAGCCGGACGCCGCCGCGCGCGAGCGCGGGCTGCGCGAGCGGGTGCGCGCGTTCCGGAAGAAGGTGGAGGACCTGGGCGGAGCTTAGCGGCGAAGGCGCACTTTGGCCGGGGCGCTACGGCACGAGGCCCGGCGCGAGATCTACGGTAGGTTCGAAAGAAGCCAGAGCGCCTGATCGCCGCGCCCCGTGGAGACGGTGACCACCTTGGTGCCGTCCGGGGACCAGCAGGGTGTGGCGACCACGGCTCCGGCATCGTCGAACGCGACCAGCCGGAGCGAGGGCATGCCGGCCGACGGCGCGATTGTCCACAGGCCGGGGCGCCCGGTGCGCTTGCTCGAAGCGAACAGGATGCGCGAGCCGTCGGGGCTGAACCGGGGGCCCGTATCGAAGTAGGGTCCCGTGGTCAGCTGGACCGGCGTGCTATCGCCAGGCGCCAACGTGACCATCCAGACATGGCGATAGCTGCTGGTGCTGTCCACGGTGAAGCAGATCCGCTGACCCGCCGGATCCCAGTCCGGCTCGCCACAGTCCAGCCCGGTACCGGTCAAGTAGAGGCGTGTCGGCGTGGATTCGGTGTAGTCGGGAATGAGAACGATGCGCCCCTTCGCCGCCTGTTCGGTGTAGGCGAGCCCCGTCGTCCCGGGACGCGGGGCAGGGCTCAGCTCATCGCCGGTGAACGCGGTCAGCTGCCGGATCTCGTCCGTCGTGATGATCCGCCTCCAGAGGTCGTAGCTGGTCGTGCCGCTGGATGTCAGCGTGTAGATGAGCGTCGAGTCGTCCGCCCATCGCGGCTGGAGCTGGTTCTCCGACGCCCCCTCGGACAGGTAGGACAGCCCGCTGCCGTCGGGCTGGCATAGAGCGATGTTCACCTTGGTGCCGACCAGGTAGGCGAACGCGATCCGATTGCCGCGCCAGTCCGGATACTTGGCCAGCTTGGCGGTCGCGGGGTTGGTGATCCGCGTCCATTGGACCCCCGTCGAGACAGGGGCCGCGATCTGGCCCGAGTCGCAGCCCGCCAGGAAGAGGCCCAGCGCCGCCGCGAAAGCGGGCATCCAGCGCTTCGGGTTCCAGGATGTGCGAGGGGTCACGCCGCTCAGTCTATCCGCTCGGACGCTCATTCTCAAGATATCGGCCCGGCCCGCCCGCACCTGAGTCCGGACGCGCGGGTCCGGCCGCGTGGCTCGATCGGACCGCCGCGCGCGCGAGCCGATGCCTGCGCATGCGCCCCCGCGCGCGGCATTCCGGCACCTCTCCGGACCTTCCCGCACGCCCTCCGCGACCTTTCCGGGTTCAGATGCCCACCCCCACTGCCGATCACAGGAACGAGGTCCGAGCGGCCCCGCGCAACGAGGCGCGACGGTCGTGACGGAAACCCCGTCCGGCAGGAAGCCGGAGGTGCGAGGGCACGATGCTCCTCTTGACGCGAAAGCTCGGCGAGAACATCCGGATCGGTGACGACGTCAAGATCACCATCGTGGAGGTGAAAGGAAACCACGTGAAGCTGGGCATCGACGCGCCGCCGAGCGTGAAGGTGCACCGCGAAGAGATCTACGAACGGATCCAGCAGGAGAACCGAAGGAACCAGGCCCAGGCCGCGGCCCAGAACCCGGGCACGACGCCGGGAAGCGCGGGAACGGATTCCTCCCGGTCCGTGAACGGATCGGACGGGGCGCCTCACGCCACGGAGGGGAAGGGCGATGCGAACGGTGAAGGCGCCTCGGGAGCCTGAGAACGAGGAGTGGCTGGTCCGCGGCGAAGAGGTCACCGCGCTCTTCGATTGCGCCCTCCGCTACGTCGGCGAGGGGAATCGCTCCGTGGCCGAGCGCTCGGTTCTCGAGCTGATGCGCTGCCTCAACTCCGGCGGGCGCGGCGCGGGGGCGCGGGTCCTGGCGCACTTCGACGCCTGCCTGGCACAGCTGGAGCGGGGCGATTTCGACGATGCCTTCGAGAATCTCCTGATGCTGAAGGATTCCTGGGTGGAAGCGCTGGCGGAGCTCCGGAGGGACCGCACCCGTGCCTCAAACGTCAACTAAGCGCCGCTCCGAATCGAAGAGCGACCTGCTCGAGTCCGAGACCGTGGAATCGACCCTGGAGCGCGCCCGTCGCCGCATCCGCGAGGGCTATTACGACCGGGCCGAGGTGCGCCGCACCCTGGCTACGCTGATCCTCCATCGCGCCGCGCGGAAAACCCTCGCCTGATTCCGCTTGACCCCTCCCGAGGGCCGCTGGTAAAGATGTAGCCGCTCCCGTAACCAGAATCCACAAGCGGAGATTGGCTCAGGGATGACGCCGACGATCGGCTTGGACGCCGCTTCGTGAGACCCCGCCCCGCCACCGATCTTTCCCCGACGACCTCGTCCCCGCCGCGCCCCGCGCGCGCCGTGGCCGAGAGTCTCTATCGCTACGCGCCCTTCGGGGTTCTGGCGGTGGACCGCGAGGGACGGATCGTCGCGGCCAACGAGACCGCCTGCCGGCTCCTCGGCTATGGCGTCGAGGAGATGCTCCAGGAGCCGGCCGCGCTCTATTTCCGGGCGCCGAAAGGGGACGGGCACGTCCTTCCGGGCGCCTGCGCCGCGCCCGAGGAGCCGCGCGAGGTGGAGGTGGCGACCAAGAACCAGGACGCCCTCCCGGTCTCGCTCCGCCTGCTCCCCCTCGAAACCGAGTCCGGCGCGCTCGGAGGCACGCTCGCGCTCTTCGTGGACCTTCGCGGCGAGAAGTCCCGCGACGAGCAGTGGCGGCGCCGGGACCGGCTGGCCTCGCTGGGGGCGCTGGCCGCCGGCGTGGCGCACGAGATCCGGAACCCGCTCGCGGGGATCGGCGCCTCGGCGCAGATCCTCGCCCGGAGGCTTCCCGCGGGGGACGCGCGCGCCTCCTTCGCCACCCTGATCGTCGAGGAGGTGGCGCGCCTCGACCGGATCGTGGAGAGCCTGCTCCAGTTCGCGCGCCCCGCCACGCCCAAGCTGGCCCGGCAGTCGCTGCTTCCCGCTCTGGAGAAGGCGATCACGCTGATGCACGAGCCGGCGGTGCGCCAGAAGGTGTCGCTGGTCGCCGACCGCGCCGAGCGCGTCCCGGAGATCTACGTCGACGTCGACCAGATCCTCCAGGTGATCGTGAATGTCGTGAAGAACGCGATCCAGGCGATGCCCGATGGGGGCGAGATCAAGGTCGGGATGGGCGTGAAGCGGAAGCGGCTCGTGGAGCGGAGCGCGATCGGCCGGCGCGCCTCCGACCGGCTGGAATCGGCGCGCCCGATCCCGGAGCAGGAAGTCGTCGAGATCCAGGTGCAGGACAACGGCCCCGGAATTCCGGCCGCCACGCTGGCCCGCGTCTTCGATCCCTTCTTCACGACCCGGGCCCAGGGGAGCGGGCTGGGGCTTTCCATCTGCCAGACCATCGTGCGCGAGCACGGAGGCGTGATCGCCGTCGAGAGCACCGTCGGACAGGGGACCACCGTCACGATCGACCTTCCCGTGGAGAAACGACATGGAGACCGACGCACCGATCCTCGTTAAGCCGACCGCCGGCGTGCTCGTGGTGGACGACGAACGCTCGCTCCGCTTCACGCTGAGCGAGAGCCTCTCGGAAGAGGGCTACCGCGTCGATACGGCGTCGGATGGCGCCGAGGCGCTCTCCAAGGTCGAGGGCGGGGACTTCCAGCTGGTCCTGCTCGATCAGAAGCTTCCCGACGCCAACGGGATCGAGGTGCTCCGGAAGATCAAGACGAAGCGGCCGGAGCTTCCGGTGGTGATCATGACCGCCTACGGCAAGTTCGAGAACGCGGTCGAGGCGGCGCGCGCCGGGTGCTACGACTACATCGGGAAGCCGTTCGAGCTGGACCACATCAAGCTCGTGCTCGCCAACGCGCTGAACCAGTCGCGGCTGGTGGACGAGGTGACGCGGTTGCGAGCCGCCGACCGGCGGCGTGCGGGCACGGCGCTCGTCTCCGGCGGCAGCCCCTCCATGGAGAAGATCTTCGACACCATGCGGAAGATCGCCCAGAGCGGGAGCAGCACCATCCTGCTCGAGGGCGAGACGGGAGTGGGGAAAGAGCTGGTCGCGCGCGAGACCCACGATCTGAGCCAGCGGCGCGAGGGCCCCTTCGTGCCGGTGAACTGCGCCGCGATTCCCGAGTCCCTGCTCGAGGGCGAGCTGTTCGGCGCCGAGCCCGGCGCCTACACCGATTCCAAGAAGCGGAAACGCGGGTTCCTGGAGCAGGCGAACGGCGGCACCCTGTTCCTGGACGAGATCGGGGAAATGCAGGCCAGCCTCCAGGCGCGCCTTCTGCGCGCACTGGAACAGCGGCGCTTCCGCCGTCTCGGCGGCGAGACGGAGGTGGCCGTGGACCTCCGCGTGATCGCCGCCACGAATCGCGATCTGCGTCTCATGGTGGACCAGGGGAAATTCCGGGAAGATCTCTACTTCCGTCTCGCCGTGATCCGTGTGCCGGTGCCGCCCCTCCGCGACCGGACCGGAGACATCCAGGCGCTGATCGACCACTTCGTGGAGCACTTCAACAAGGAATTCGGGAAGCGCGTGAAAGGGCCGAACGAGGAGGCGCTCGCGCTGATGCTGGCCTACCGCTGGCCGGGGAACGTGCGCGAGCTGAAGAACGTGATCGAGCGCGCCGTCCTCCTCGAGAGCGAAGAGTGGATCCTGCCGGAGCACCTGCCGCTCGAGATCGTGGGCGCGGGCGGCTCGGCCCCCAAGGTGCTGGAGACGCGGCTGCACGTGGACGCGGGCGTCCTCACGCTGGCCAAGGCCGAGCAGATCGCGATCGAGATGGCGCTGGCGCAGGCGGGCGGCAACAAGACGCGCGCGGCGGAGGCGCTCGGGATCTCGCGCCAGACGCTCCGCACGAAGCTGAAGGAGTACCGGATGGAAGCCCCGGGGGGTCATGACGGCTGAACCGGTGCAGGTGTCCGGTAACGACCCCCGGCGGCCTCCCCAACCGAACCCATTCCGCCTGGAGCGCGGCGGCCCCGCCTCTCCGCGCGCCGGGCTCCTGACCACCGGGCACGGCGTCGTGCGCACACCGGCGTTCATGCCGGTCGGCACGGCCGGGAGCGTGAAGGGGCTTTCTCCCGACGAGATCCGCGCGGCCGGCACGCAGATCCTCCTCGCGAATACCTACCACCTGATGCTCCGCCCGGGCGCCGAGCTCGTGCGGGAGCTGGGCGGCCTCCACGCCTTCATGGGGTGGGACGGCGCCATCCTCACCGACAGTGGCGGCTACCAGATGGTCAGTTTGAAGGAGCGCGTGCGGATCTCCGAGGAGGGGGTGGAGTTCCGCTCGCACCTGGACGGACGCCTGGAGTTCCTCTCGCCCGAGCGGGCGATGGAGATCCAAGCCGATCTCGGGCCCGACATCGCGGTCACGCTGGATCACGCCGTACCGCTCCCGGCGCCGGAGGCCGAGGTGCGCGACGGGGCGGAGCGGACGCTCCGCTGGACCGAGCGCTCGCTGGCCCGCGCGGCGTCGCTCACCACGCCCACCGGGCTTCCGCAGCTCCACTTCGCGATCGTGCAGGGCGGGGGCGATCCGGCGCTTCGAGCGGAGATGGCCGCGCGCACGGCCGCGCTCCCGTGCGACGGGTTCGCGCTCGGCGGACTCTCCCTGGGGGAGACCAAGGCCGAGACGTGGGCCTCGGCGCGCGGCGCCAACGAAGCGCTGCCGGCGGACCGGCCCCGCTACCTGATGGGCATGGGCACGCCCGA
>DASSLZ010000054.1:0-4726 GCA_035689165.1 Candidatus Eiseniibacteriota bacterium
GGACCGACGCGACGTCCGCGCGAAGGCGGTCGGCCAGCGTGTCCACCTGGACTTCGTCGGGGTCGACGCCGGCCCGCTGCTGCAGCATCGGCATCAGGCTGCGCAGCGTGTCCGCCACGTATTCGTAGCCCGGCCAGTCGCTGCCGCCCCCCGCGGGCGCCTCCACCAGGAACTGAGGCTCCGGGAGACCCGCGGCCACGAAGGTTCGGAGCAGCTTGGTGCCCATTCGCATCTCGGCTCCAGGGCCCTCGCAGGGATGGATGCTCCAGCGCTGGATCTGGGCCGAGAGCTCGGTCGGCGGGAGCACCGTTGGCGGATAGGTGAAGTCGTTCTCGTGAAAGGCGACGATCCCGCCGGTCCGGAGCCGCGTCACCAGATGCCGCAGCAGGGCTACCGGATCGGGCACGTGCATGAGCACCCAGCGTCCGGCAACCACGTCGAAATCGCGGTCGAGGTCCAGGTGCAGTGCGTCGCCGGCGAGGAACTCGATGTTGCGCCAGCCCGCCGCGGCGGCGCGGGCGCGGGCCGTCTCGAGGATCTCGGGATTCATGTCCACCCCCACCACGCGCCCGCGTGGACCCACGAGATCCGCGAGCAGGATGGCCACGTCCCCGGCGCCGCTGCCGATGTCCAGCACCTTCATGCCGGCGCCGATCCCCGCCGCTTCGAAGAACCGGCGGGTCACGGGTCCGTAGATCTGATGCTGCAGGATCAAGCGGCGGGTTTCGCGCTCGCTCCGTCCTAGTGCATAGTGGTCGGGCTTCACGTTCGAATCCATGGCGTCAAGGTTACGAGGCCCCGACAATTCGTCACAAGGAGAGAATCGTGCTGATCCTGAGAGAGATCATGTACTGCAAGCCGGGGAAGGTGCGTCCCCTCGTCGAGAAGTTCCTGGCGATGTCGAAGCTCAACGAGAAGATGGGCATGGGCAAGATGCGCATCATGACCGACGTCGCCGCCGATCGCTACTGGATGCTGGTTGCCGAAATGGAAGTCGAGAGCCTGAGCAAGTTCGAGGCGATGATGGCGGGGGAGGGCTTGAACGAGGCGGACATGAAGGAGTTCGAGAAGATCATGGGGAACTACCACGAGCTGGTGGATCACGGGAGGCGGGAGATCTACAAGCTGGAAGGGTAGGACGGTCTCGTCCGGGTCACCGCCGAGAGCTCGCGCTGGGCCGCGTCGACCAGTGCGTTCGCCAAGCGCGGCCAGTCCAGCCGGCTCACGTCCGCACGGGCCACCCGCTCCAGCGAGGCGAGCCGGAGAAGCGCCGCGGCCGTGTAGAGGCCCAACCGCTTCCCCTGGAGGGCGCGCTTGCGGGAATAGCCCGAGGTAAGCGCCGCGGCCCACACGCCCCCGTCGTCCGAACCCGCCGAGCGACGGATCGCCTCGAGGGTCAGGTGCGCGGCGAGATTTCCGACGTCGAGCTCGGGCTCGCCGAAGGCGGTCTCGTCCGTGTCGAGCAGCACGATGCCTCTCTCGACGGGAACGACCTGCGCGGGATGGAGGTCGCGGTGCAGGAGGCCTGGGTTCGAGGGCGGATCGCTGCCCAGGCAGACGATCGTCGTCTCGAGGGCTTCCTGAAAGCGCATTCGAAGGGTCCCTTCGAAGGGCGCCCCCTCGACGCGGGCCCCGGCCGCTCTCAGGACGAGCGACTCTTCACGGGGCCCATGCGCGCCGAACGCTCCGGAGGCATCGGGCGGGAGCATCCGGGTCTCCAGCTCGTGCAGTCCATTCAGGGCCTCGCCGGCATGGTCGAGCACAGCGGACAGGTCTCGAGCCGGATCGCGGAGGAGCGCCTCGAGGGAACGACACGGGACCTCGCGCATCACCAGGAGCCGGTCCTCGACCGAATACCCCAGCGGTTCCGGAACCGACACGCCGTGCCGCACGGCGTTCCGGATCGCCATCTGCTTCCGGTACGACCGGGCTCCCTTGGAGCTCGAATACTCCTTGGCGTACCAGGTCTCCTCGGAGCGGACGCCTCCAGGTCCCGCTACGCGGACGATCGCGCAAATCGTCCGCCGCCGCCCGGTGCGCTGGTGCACCAGTCGGGCGTCCAGCACGTCGAGCACGCGCCGGCCGGATTCGGCGACCGCGCGATTCAGCGACTCGCGTAAGGGCGCGACCGGAACCGCGGCGGGCGATTTCCCCTCGTTCGGTCTCGGCGAGCTCAGCTGTCGGCTCCCGCGGCAGCTCGCGACGGACCAGCGGGCTCGCCCCGTTTCACTCCACTCCAGTGGGCGCGGCAGAAAGCGGCATAGCGGCCGCCCGCGGCGATCAGATCGGCATGGGTGCCTCTCTCTACGATTCGCCCGTTCTCCAGGAAGAAGATCTGATCGGCATGCAGCACGGTCTCGAGCTGGTGCGCGACGACCAGAGTGGTCCGGTCCCGCGTGAGCGTGATGAACGCCTCGCGAACCGCGCGCTCGGCGAGCGGATCGAGCCCCGTCATGGGCTCGTCGAAGAGCAGGATCGGCGCTTCGCGCAGGAGCGCGCGCGCGATGGCGATGCGCTGCCGCTGTCCGCCGGAGAGCGTCGCGCCGCGCTCGCCGATCACGGTGTCGTATCCGCCGGGCAGGTCCGCGATGAAGTCGTGGGCGTGCGCGAAGCGGGCGGCCTGTTCGATCTCCTCGATCGTGGGAGCGCCGTGATCCTGCCCGAGCGCGCCATAGGCGATGTTCTCGCGGATAGTGACACCCATCACGACGGTCTCCTGGGTGAGATAGCTGATGTGCCCCCGCAGCGATCGCAGCGATACCACTCGAACCGAGGTGCCGTCGATTCGCACCTCGCCCCGCTGGGGGTCGAAGAAGCGTGGGATGAGGTTGAGCAGGGTCGTCTTGCCGCTTCCCGTGGGTCCGACGATGGCCGTCGTCGTGCCGGGAGGCGCCTCGAGGGTCACGTCATGGAGCACCGGTGCGTCGGGGTCGTGTCCGAAAGTGACGCGATCGAGAACCACGCGTCCTTCCGGTACCCGGAGCGGGGGCGCGTTCGGGGGGCTTGCGATCTCAGGGCGCTCGTCGAGCACCTCGAGGACCCGGTCCGCGCAGGCCGAGGCTTTCGCGCTTCGCTGCACGACTTTGGAGACCTGGCGCATGGGCCCGTAGAGACCGCGAACGTACGCGAGGAACACGATCAGCTGTCCCGGCGTGAGCCGGCCCGCGAGCACGTCGTGCGCGCCCACGGCCAGGGTGGCCCCGATCCCGCCCGCGATGGTCATCTGGGTGGCTCGGTGGAGCTTGGCCTCGAGCCGCGTGGACCGGATTCCCGCGCGCAGGCTCCGCTGGTTCATCATGCGGAAGCGGTCTGCCTCATAGGGCTCGGCCGTGTTGGCCTGCACGACGTGGATCGACTGGATGACCTCCTGCATGCTCGATACCAGCCGCCCTTCGCGCTTGCGCTGCTCGGAGGCGGCTTCCTGCAGACGCACTCGAAATACCGAGATGATCAGGAAGAGAAGCGGCGTCACCGCCAGCGCGACGAGCATCAGTTTGAGATTGATGGCGGCCATCACGACGAGCACGCCCACGAGAACGAGCCCCTGAGCCAGGACGCTCACCAGCGCGGAAACGACCATGTCGCGGAGCATCACGATGTCGCCGGTGAGACGCATGAGCACGTCCCCGAGGCGGCCGCGCCGGTGATAGGCGATCGACAGGGACTGGAGGTGCTCGAACAGCTCGCGTCGAAGGGACATGACGACATCCTGCCCGGCGGTCGCCGTCGCGACGTTCTGAACGTAGTAGAGCTGGCCGCGAAGGGCCGCGAACAGCACGACCAGTCCGACCGAGAGAAGGATCATCGTGCTTGGGTCGGCATGAGGCGCCACCTTGAATCCGACGAGGCGGACCTTGTGATGCAGGAGCACGCCGTCGATCAGGAACCGGATCGGCCAAGGCTCGAGAAGCGTCATCGACGCATAGCCGAGCGCCGCGAAGCAGGAGAGGAGGAGCTGTCCCCGGTGCGGATGCACGTAGGGACGAAGGCGGGCCAGCGCCGAGAGGTAGCGGCGGCTGTCGCGCGCTCCCTGGCGAAACGTCGCCAGCGCGGCCCGGATGCGCTCGATCATGATCCGTTCTCCGGCGGGCGCCAGGCGTCGTGCGCCGACCAGCGGAACAGCTGGACCAGCTCCCGCGCGCTGTTTCCAAGATCGAAGCGTTCCTCGACCGCACGCCTCGCCTCGGCGGCGAGGCGAGCGGCCAGGGCGTCGTCGGCGATCAGGCGGCGTATGGCGTCGGCGAGCGCCCCGGCATCGCCGCAGGGCACGTGAAGTCCCGTGGCGCCGTCCTGGACGGCCTCGGGGATGCCCGAGAGGGGGGTGGTCACGACGGGCAGACCGACCGCCATCGCCTCGAGGATCACGGTGGGAATGCCGTCCTGATCGCCGTCTGCGGCGACGATGCACGGCTGGGCGAGCAGGTGGGCGCGATCGAACAGCTCGATGAGCCGGTCCTGCGCCACGGGGCCGAGGAGCTGGACGGTCGATCCAAGTCCGAGCTCGTCGATCCGGCGCTCGAGGCGCCCGCGCTCCGGTCCGTCGCCGACGATCCACGCGCGCGCCCGCATTCCGCGATGAAGCAGGACCGACATCGCGTCGATCAGCACGCCGAACCCCTTCTTCTCCACCAGACGCCCGACGGCGAGCACGGTCGGAGTCTCCTCACGGACCATGACGGGGTCTCCCGGACATGGCGAGACCGGCCGGCCTTGGGGGCGCCGGAAC
>DASSLZ010000055.1:0-6376 GCA_035689165.1 Candidatus Eiseniibacteriota bacterium
CGACGCTGCTGCACCTGCTGGGGGGGTTGGACCGGCCCACGGCCGGAACGGTGCGGGTCGCGGGGGTCGCGATGTCCTCCCTCGACGAGGAGGGGCGCTCCAAGCTTCGGGGCCGGTCGGTGGGGTTCGTCTTTCAATTTCACCAGCTTCTCCCCGAATTCACCGCGCTGGAGAACGCGATGATGCCGGGGTGGATCGCCGGAAGGCCGACGCCTCAGGTGCGGAAGCGGGCTGAAAGCCTTCTTCGGGACCTGGGACTGGGCAGCCGGCTGGAGCACAAGCCCTCCGAGCTTTCGGGCGGAGAACAGCAGCGCGTGGCCGTGGCGCGGGCCTTGCATCTCCAACCGGCGGTGCTGCTTGCGGACGAGCCGACCGGCAATCTGGACCGACCGGCCACCATGGCCCTTCTGGAGATTCTGGAGCGGTACCGGCAGGAAGAATCCCAAGCCATTGTGATCGCGACGCATAATGCGGAAGTAGCCGGTTCGGCGGGACGGGTGCTGAGCCTACAGGATGGGCGACTCCAGCCGATGAAAGTGGTGCCGACCCGCATCTAAACGGCCAGGAACCGTCTGCACGGAGTCGTCAGGAGGGAAGAGCGGCCATGCAGTGTCAGCTGTGCGGGAAGCGTCCCGCCATCGTCCACTTCACGGAAATCGTGAACAACAAGAAATCCGAATACCACGTCTGCGAGAAGTGCGCCGAAGAACGGGGCTACAGCGTCCCCCTTCTGAAGACGAAGTTTTCCGTCGGCGATCTTCTCGCGGGCATGGTGGACCAGACCGGCGTCGGCGAGGAAGCCAAGGTCGGGCGCGTGCAGTGCCCGCGCTGCGGCATGGTCTACTCGAGCTTCCGGGAAACGGGCCGGCTCGGCTGCTCCGAGTGCTATGTGACCTTCCGCACCCAGCTGCGGCCGCTCCTGCGCCGGATCCACGGTAGCACGAAGCACGTCGGCAAGTCGCCGCAGCGCGACAGCGTGCGCACGAACCTGCGCCACGAGATCCAGCGCCTTCACGAAGAGATGCAGCGCGCGATCGAGCGGGAGGAGTTCGAGACCGCCGCGAACCTCCGCGACCAGATCCGCGCCATGGAGGGGCAGGAGACGCCCGAGACGACCGGGGAGGGGGCGGCGTGAAGCTGACCACGCTCGCGCGATCGCTGGGCCGCTGGCTGGACGGGACGGGGCCGTCGTCGGACATCGTCCTCTCCACGCGCGTCCGGCTCGCGCGCAACATGAAGGACGTGCCCTTCACCCACCGGGCGCGCGAAGAGCAGCTGGCGATGGTCTACTCCAGCGCGATCACCGCCGTGCGCAAGACGCCGCCGCTCGCGCACTCGTCGGCCTTCCAGATGCGCGATCTGACGCCGCTCGACCGCCAGTTCCTGGTCGAGCGCCATCTGATCTCGAACGATCTGGCCGACAACGGGAAGCTCCGCGGGCTGCTCGTGATGCCCGACGAGAGCGTGGCGGTCATGGTGAACGAAGAGGACCATCTGCGCCTGCAGGCGCTCGCGTCGGGGTTTCAGCTCCGCTCGGCCTGGGAGGCGGTCAACGCCATCGATGATGAATTGGCGCAGGACCTCGACTATGCTTTCAGCGACGAGCTCGGCTATTTGACGGCGTGCCCGACGAATGCGGGCACCGGCATGCGCGCCTCGGTGCTGATCCACCTGCCCTCGCTCGTCCTGACCAAGCAGATCGGCAAAGTGCTTCAAGGAATCACGCAGGTGGGGCTCGCCGTGCGCGGCTTCTACGGCGAGGGTTCGCAGATCATGGGGAACTTCTTCCAGATCTCGAACCAGACGACGCTGGGTCAGAGCGAGCGGGAGACGATCGACAGTCTGGAGCGCGTGACGCGCCAGATCATCGACTATGAGCAGCGCGCGCGGGACGAGCTGGTCAAGGACGCCCGCGTGCAGATCGAGGACAAGATCTGGAGGGCCTACGGGACCCTGCGGCACAGCCGCGTGATCTCGTCCCAGGAAGTGATCAACCTCTCCTCGGCGGTGCGCTTCGGCGTGGCGCTGAACATGGAGGGGCTGACCGATGTGCCGACACTGAACGAAATGTTGATCCGCACCCAGCCGGCGCACCTGCAGCTCTTCACGGGGCGCGAGATGGAGCAGCGCGAACGGAACGTGGTCCGCGCCGACTACGTCCGCCACCTCCTCGAAGGAGGCGACGACGATGCGGTGCGCTCGAATTAGGGCGAGGCGGGAGGCTCGCAGCTGATGCATGACAAGTTCACGGAACGCGTGCGCAAGGTGATGTACCTCGCCCGCGAGGAGGCGGCCCGGCTCCAGCACGACTACATCGGGACCGAGCATCTTCTCCTGGGCGTCATCCGCGAAGGAGAGGGAATCGCCGCCACGGTGCTGAACAACCTGGGCCTCGACCTGGACGCCATCCGCCAGGCGGTCGAGAGCATGGTGGCCTCCACCGGAGGCACGCTCACGATCGGCGAGATCCCCTTCACGCCGCGGGCGAAGCGGGTGCTCGAGCTGTCGGTGGACGAAGCGCGCCAGCTGGGCCACAACTACGTCGGCACCGAACACCTCCTCCTGGGGCTCATCCGGGAAGGGGAGGGCGTCGCCGCGCGCGTCCTGCTGGAGCTGGGCGTGGACCGGAAGAAGGTGCGCGAGGAGACCCTGAAGCTCCTGGGCGGCACGCCGTCGGCGTCGCAGCCGGAGCGCGAGGGGAAGGTCGAGACGCCGGCGCTGAACCAGTTTGGCCGCGACCTGACCGCGCTCGCGCGGGAGAACAAGCTGGATCCGATCATCGGGCGCGAGTCCGAGATCGAGCGGGTGATCCAGGTGCTCTCGCGCCGCAAGAAGAACAACCCGATCCTGATCGGGGAGCCCGGCGTGGGCAAGACCGCCATCGCCGAGGGGCTGGCCGAGCGGATCGTCGAGAACCGGGTCCCGGAGACGCTCAAGGACAAGCGGATCGTTACGTTGGACCTCGCGGCGGTGGTCGCGGGTACCAAGTATCGCGGCCAGTTCGAGGAGCGCCTCAAGGCGGTCATGAACGAGATCCGGGAATCCAAGGACACGATCATCTTCATCGACGAGCTCCATACCATCGTCGGGGCGGGCGGCGCCGAGGGCGCCATCGACGCCTCGAACATGCTGAAGCCCGCGCTGGCGCGCGGTGAGCTCCAGTGCATCGGGGCCACCACGCTCGACGAGTTCCGGAAGTACATCGAGAAGGACGGGGCCCTGGAGCGGCGCTTCCAGCCGATCATGGTCGACCCCCCCTCGGTGGACGAGACGATCCAGATCATCATGGGGCTGCGCGACAAGTACGAGGCGCACCACGGCTCCAAGTACACCGACGACGCCATCGTCGCGGCGGTGAAGCTGGCCGACCGCTACATCAACGACCGCTTCCTCCCGGACAAGGCCATCGACGTGATCGACGAGGCGGGCGCGTGCGCGCGCCTCTCGATGTCGGCCATCCCCTCCGAGGTGCGCGATCTCGAGAAGCAGGTCGAGGAAGTGGCCAAGGAGAAGGAAGCCTCGATCCAGCAGCAGGAATTCGAGAAGGCGGCCCGCTTCCGCGACAAGGAGAAGGAGCTCCGCGCCAAGCTCCGCGAGCACAAGAAGAACTGGAACGAGATCAAGCACGAGACCGAGGTCAAGGTGGACGCCGACCTCATCGCGCAGGTCATCTCGCGCATGACCGGCATCCCGATCTCGCGCATCGAGGAAAAGGAATCGGAGAAGCTCCTCCGCATGGAGGAAGAGATCCGGAAGTCGATCGTCGGGCAGGACGAGGCCGTGGCGGCCGTTTCCCGGGCCATCCGGCGCAATCGGGCCGGGCTCCGGGATCCACGGCGCCCGATCGGCTCCTTCATCTTCCTCGGCCCGACGGGCGTGGGGAAGACGGAGCTGGCGCGCGTGCTGGCGCGGTTCCTCTTCGACGACCCGGACGCGCTCATCCGGATCGACATGTCCGAGTACATGGAGAAGTTCTCGGTCTCGCGGCTGATCGGCGCCCCGCCGGGGTACGTCGGCCACGAAGAGGGCGGGCAGCTGACGGAGAAGGTGCGCCGGAAGCCCTACTCGGTGGTGCTCCTCGACGAGATCGAGAAGGCCCATCCCGACGTGTTCAACATCCTGCTCCAAGTGCTGGACGACGGACAGCTCACCGACAGCCTGCGCCGCCGCGTCGACTTCAAGAACACGGTGCTGATCATGACGTCGAACCTGGGGGCCCGGCAGATCAAGGGGCAGCGCGCGCTGGGCTTCGGCGAGCGCACCGAGGACTCGACCTACGACAACATGAAGCGGACGATCCTCGAGGAGCTGAAGCGCAACTTCAATCCGGAGTTCCTGAACCGGATCGACGAGGCGATCGTCTTCCACCCGCTGTCGCGGCCGCAGATGGAGCAGATCACGGGCATCCTGCTGCAGCAGGTGTCCGAGCGCCTGCGCCAGAGCGGCGTCAAGGTGACGTTCGAGCCCTCGGTCGTCGACCTTCTCATCGAGAAGGGGTTCGACGCCGCGCTGGGAGCCCGTCCCCTGAAGCGGGCCATTCAGAAGCTGATCGAAGACCCCCTCTCCGAGCACGTCCTGCGCGGCCAGCTGAAAGAAGGCAGCGACGTGGTCATATCCCGAGCCGGTGACGAGCTGACCTTTGCGTCTTGATGCCTGACGCCATCCGAGCCGCGGCGCCCCGAAGGGGGAGCCGCGGCCTCGCGGCCCACGCCGCGCTCCCCGCGCTCGCCGCGCTCCTTCTGGCGGCGCTGACGCTCGGGTTCGGGGCGGCGGGCGCGCGCGCCCAGGTCGCCAACCCGCCGTCGGCTTCGCCGTTCGATACCACGGCGGCGCCCGTGGCGCCGGCAGCGCCGCTTTCCGAGCCTCCCGCGGCCACGACGCCGCCGCCCTCAGGGCCGGCCGGGGTCATCCACTCCGTTCGGGCCTCCGGCTTCGCCAACGTGGACTCCACCGTCATCCTCCGGACCTTCGGGTTCAAGGCGGGCGACGCCTACGATCCCGACGGCGTGCGCGCGGGCGTGCGGCGTCTCTTCGCGACCGGCCTCTTCACCGACGTGGACGTCCAGGACACCTCCACCCCTCTGGGCGTGGACCTGAACGTGCAGGTCAAGGAGCGGACGCGGATCCAGGGCGTACAGTTCAGCGGCGCGAAGAAGATCGAAGAGAAGACGCTCAAGACCAAGATCACGGTGGCGACGGGCCAGCTCGTCGATCCCGGCACGCTGGAGCTCGACGCCCGGAAGATCCAGGACGCCTACGCCGAGGAGGGCTACGGCCACGCGCGCGTCCATCCGATCACGCGCCCCGCCGGTCCCGGCGCCGTCACCGTCATCTTCCAGGTCGAGGAGGGGGAGAAGCAGAAGGTGCGCGGCATCACCGTGCACGGCGCGAACACGCTCTCGGCCGAGGGAATCCGGAAGTCGATGAAGAGCCGGACGCCGGCCTTCCTGAAGAGCGGGACCTACAAGCCCTCGCAGGTGGAAGACGACGAGACCAAGATCCGCCTCTACATGCGGAGCCGCGGCTTCCGCGACGCCGACGTCGATTCGATCCGCACGGTCGAGACCTCCGACGGCAAGGGCGTCCTGCTCCACGTCTACGTGCGGGAGGGGCCGCGCTACCGGTTCGGGAACGTCGCGTGGACCGGGAACAGCGCCGTGCCGCGCGCGGCGCTCGACATCGCGACGGTGATCCGACCCGGCACCCCGTACAACGAGAGCCAGGTCCAGAAGACGCTGGAGCAGGCCTACTCGCTCTACCAGGAGCAGGGGTACCTCTTCCTTTCCATCGACCCCAAGTTCGCCGACCGCGACTCGGTGGTGGACGTCAACTTCCAGGTGCAGGAGGGGAACCGCTCGCGCGTGGCCGACCTCCGGATCGTGGGGAACACGCGCACCAAGGAAAACGTCATCCGCCGCGAAGCCTCCGTTCGCCCCGGGGACGTCTTCCGGCGCTCCGCACTGATCCGGACCCAGCGGGACATCTTCGGCCTGGGCTACTTCCAGGACGTCAACGTGGACTACGAGCCGACCGGCGACAGCGCGGACATCCGGCTGACCCTGAAGGTCCAGGAGAAGCAGACGGGAACGGCGAGCGCCGGAGCGGGGTACTCCAGCCAGACCGGCGTCACGGGCTTCCTGGAGCTGGGCCACAACAACCTGTTCGGCAACGGCCAGAGCATCGCGGTGCGGCTGGAACGGGGGAGCAAGCGGAGCAACATCGAGTTCTCCTTCACCGAGCCCTGGTTCCGGGACACCCCGCTCACGCTGGGGGCCGACATCTTCAACACGCAGCGCGATCTGGACTTCTACGACCGGAAGGACGTGGGCGGGGGGATCCGGCTGGGGCGGCCGCTGCCGTGGCCGGACTACACGCG
>DASSLZ010000056.1:0-5442 GCA_035689165.1 Candidatus Eiseniibacteriota bacterium
GCGTAGCCCAGGAGCGAGACCGTGCGTTCTTGGAGGTGCCCGTGCGGAAACAGATGCCCGTGCGCGCGGCGGATCTGCTGCACCGACTCTTCCTGGCGCCGCTTCCAGACGTGCATCAGCTTCTTCTCCAGCCCGTCGGTCTCCCGCTCGATCCGGTGCCCGGCCGTGGTCACGGCCGCCTCGAGCGAGGGGTCGAACTGGGTGACCGCCGAGCGCAGCCGCTCGAGCACCGCCTCCAGCTCGCCCCGCTCCCGCTCGAAGAGCGTACCGAAGTCTTCAGGCAGGAGCGCGCGGAGCCCCGCCTGCACGGCCGCCTCGGGATCCCCGGCGAGCGCCTTCCAGTCGAGGTGGAAGCGGTCGAGCACGCGCGCCACTTTCGCCTCGAGCAGCGTCGCCCCCGCGCGCGGCGCCACCGCCGGCGGCTCCAGGTCGAACAGCGGATAGAGCGCGTAGACCTGCGCCCAGTAGGCCACCTCCGCCGGACCGCCGACGTAGGCGGCGGTCGGAAAGAGATGGTCCTGCATGAGCGGGCGGAGCAGCACGCCCGGGCTCACGTCGGCCGGGCGGTTCCGAATCAGGGCGAGGAGCTTCGAGCCCGAGAGCTCCTGCCCGCTCCCCGCCAGACGAAACGCTCCCGCGTCCGTCACGCGGATCGCCTCCCGCTCGCGCCCGTGCCAGAAGAGGTTGAGCTCGTTTCCGGCGCGGGCGATCTGCGCGTGGTAGCCGGCCTTCTCCAGCGCCTCGCCGCGCGCCCTCGCCGCGGCCGAGCTTCCGCCCCCCAGCGCCACCTCGCGCTCGAAGACTGGAAGCGCCGCCGCCTTCGCCTCCTCGTCAGAGGCCTCGAACAGCAGCACCCCGAGCTCCGCGGCGATCGGCGCCAGGAAGCGCGCGAAGGCCTCGGAGAAGCCGCGCCCCGGCGCGTACGCCGCGCGCAGGCGCGCGAGCACCGACTCGCGAAAGGGCGAGGGGGGCACGACCGACTCCGCCGAGCGCACCAGCGCCTCCACCGCGGGGCCGAACCGGATGCGCGACACCGAGACGCCGCGCGGCGCCGCTTCGGCCGGGTAGGCGAGCGGCGTCGGCTCGGCCGTGCCGTCGCTCACCGCGGTGGCGCGGACCTCCTCGAAGTCGTGATCGTCGGACGCGATCCAGAATATGGGTACGGCGGCCGCGCCGGTCGCGGACTCGATGGAGCGGGCGAGGTTCGCCGCCGTCAGCATCTTGTAGAGCGTGTAGAGCGGCCCGCCGAACAGCCCCGGCTGCTGCCCCGAGACCACCGCGACCGAATCGGCGCGGGCGAAGCGGGCCAGCGCCTCGCGCGAGGGCTCGAGGACGCCCCACGCCTCGGCCTGGCGCGCCAGGATCGAAGCGGTCTTCGCGCGGCGCGCCTCCGGATAGTCGCGGGCGCGCGCGGCGGCCACGGCGGCCGCCGGATCGCGGAAGTCGCAGGGATAGAACGGGCGCACCCGCGCGAAATCGTTCAGGAAATCGCGGTAGAGGGCGCTCGGAAGGAGCAGCCGTTCGAGGTCGCTCGTCGTTGGCTCCGCGGGCGGCCCCGTCGTCTACGCTACGCCTGCAGGGTTGCCGACGCGCCGACGAACGGGTTGACCTTCATCTCGTGGCCGATGGTGGTGGTGGGGCCGTGCCCCGGGTAGACGGTGGTGCCGCGTTCGTACGCGAACAGGCGTCCCCGGATGGAGCGGACCAGCGTCTCCCAGTCGCCGCCCGGCAGATCCACGCGTCCCACCGATTCGCGGAAGAGCACGTCCCCCGCCACCAGCCCCGCGGGGGTGACGAAGGTCACGCTCCCGGGCGAGTGCCCGGGCGTGTGGATCGCCTTCACGTCGATGCCGGGAAGGCCGCAGTCCTCGCCATCGGTGATCCAGTGGTCGATCGGCGCGGTGCCGGGCCACGGGAGTCCCATCTGCTCCGCCTGAACGGGGCCCAGCTCGTAGAGCGTGCGGTCCCCTTCGTGCAGCCAGACGGGCGCGCCGGTCGCGTCGCGGAACGGCTTCGCCATGAGGATGTGGTCGATGTGGGCGTGCGTGAGCAGGATCCGCTTCACCGTGATCCCGCGCGCCTGGATGGCGCGCAGCGTGTCCAGGCTCTCGAGCGACGGATCCACGAGGATCGCATCCGTGCCGGAGCTGGAGCGCTCTCGCGACGGATCGGGTGTGAGCAGGTAGAGGTTGTTGTCGAGCGGCCCGACGGGGAAGCGCTCGATGCGCACGATCAGCCCCGCGTGGCGGTGATCGCCGTGATCCCGAACATGGGCAGGCCCACCATGTCGACGTCGGTGAATCCGGCGTCGCTCAAGAGACCGACCAGATCGGAACGGGTGAGCCCCCCGGCGTTCTTGGAGCCGTAGCTCGCCACCACGTTCAGCCGGAAGAGCGCCGCCTCGCGAGGTTCGGCCTTGCCGTCCTCGAGGAGGAACTCGGTGACGATCAAAGCACCGCCGGGACGCAGCGATGCGCGCACGGCCTGGAGGATGCCGGGAATGGCGGCGCGGCTGCGGCGCGAGAGGATGTGCGGCAGGAGCACGAGGTCGGCCTCCTCGCCCGGGCAGCCCTCGTCGGGGTTGCCGGCGCGGAAGCGGACCCGGTCCTCCAGCTTCGTCGACTGGATGAACTCTTCGGCGAGCGGCTGGAACGGCGCCCGGTCCAGGATCGTGGCCTGGAGCTGCGGGTAGCGGCGCGCGAGACAGAGCGAGCCCGCGCCGCTGTGGCCGCCCAGCTCGACGATCCGCGAGAAGCCGCTGAACTCGAGGTCCAGGATCTCGGCCACGCGCATCATGGTGGCGTAGGCGCCGTTGTGGAACGCGCGCGCCAGCTCGACCTCCGTCGGGTCCATCGCTTCGGCGGGAACGGGCGAATCGCCGCTCTTCACCGTGTCGCGGAGCGCCTGCCAGACCCCGAAGAGCGGCTGACGCATGAAGCGGACGAGGTCGACGTAGGAACCGGGCGAGCCCTCGACCAGGAAGGCGTTCGACACCTCGGTGTTCCGGTAGCGGTCGCCGTTTCGCTGCAGGAACCCCAGGGCGCAGTTGGCGTCGAGAAGGGCTTCGAGGGCGTTGGGGTCGGCGCCGAGCTCACCTGACAATTCGGCAGCCGACTTGGCCCCGCCGAACAGCGAGGTGAACACCCGAAGGTCCACGGCGGTCAGGAGGGCCTGGCTCGCCCAGAAACCCGTGGCAACTTGGAGGATGGGGACCGGGCTCAGACGCCCGGCAAGGGAGTTGAGCGGACCGGAGGTGCGTCCCATGTGGCTCATCTGTGGGTCCTCACAAGGATCATCTTATGCTCCTCGAAGCGGACGATCAAGCGGGCACGGTCTCGCGCCAGCTGCGCTCGGTTCCATTAGATGCGCCTTCTCACAGAAGGTCGCGCGAGGGTTCGCCCTCGGCCGAGCGCGCCTCTTCCAGAATCCGATCCATGTCGCGAAGAGCGTGCCGGAGCAGCGCTCCCTTCTCTTCATACGGCAGGAACGCCGATTTGAATCCATTGATCAGCACGTAGCGGACGTCGGCGGGCGTGAGCCGGAAGGTGCTGACCGCGCGCTCGAGCTCGTCCGTCATGGTCGTGGAGGAGACGAGCCGGTTGTCGGTGTTCACCGTGACCCGGAGCCCCGCCTTGAGATAGCGGCCGAAGGGGTGGGTTGCCAGGCTCCGGACCGCGCCGGTCTGGACGTTCGAGACCAGGCACATCTCCAGCGGGATCCGGTGGTCGCGGACGAAGGCGAGGACGTCGGGATCCTCGCGGAGACGGGTGCCGTGGCCGATCCGGTGGGCCCCGCAGTAGCGGAGCGCCTGGTCGATGCTCGCCGCGCCGAAGGCTTCCCCGGCGTGGACGGTAATATTGACGTGCCGTTTCTTCACATGGTCGAACGCGCGGCGGTGGGATTTGGCCGGATAGTCCTTCTCCGCCCCGGCGAGGTCGAAGCCGACGACCCCCTTGCCGTAGTAGGCCGAGGCCAGGTCGGCCAGGCGCACCGAGAGCCGGGGGCTCAGGTGCCGGATCCCGCAGACGATGGTCCCGGTCCGGATCCCGGTCGCCCGCTCGGCGCGGCGAAGACCCGCCCGAACCGCCTCCACCGTCTCCTCCATGGTCAGCCGCTTCCGGGTGTGGAGCGCCGGGCAGTAGCGCACTTCCATGTACCGGACGTTCTCCATGAACGCGTCCTCGGCCAGCTCGAACGCGACGCGCTCGAGGGAGGCGCGGTCTTGAAGTACCGCCAGGGTCCAGTCGAACGCCTTCAGGTACTCGGGGAGGCTGACTCCGGAGGCCAGGCGGGCGAAGGCGGCCGAGAGCTCGCGCGGCGTGCGGAACGGGAGCTTGGCTCCCTGCGCGGCCGCCAGCTCGAGGAGCGTGGCCGGGCGCAGCGAGCCGTCGAGGTGGACGTGAAGGTCGGTCTTGGGGAGCGCGCGAAGCAGCTCGCGGCGCCGCGGGGCGCTACCCCACGGCGACGTTCGCCGCCTCGGTGTCGAGCGGCGCACCCCGGTCCCCCAGAGCCGAATACGAGAGGCCCGTGAACGCGGGCACGGTGCGGGCGATTCGGGCGAAGATCATCTCGGCCGAGGGATCGGTCTCGTGGATCGCGCCCAGCGCGGATCCCAAATCTTGAAGGATGCGCCAGTCCTCGCGGGTGTCGCCGCGCAGCGTGAACACCTTCCGGGCGCGCTGCACGCGCCCCTGTGAATTGACGTAGGTGCCGTCCTTCTCGAAATGGGAGACGCCGGGCAGCACCCAGTCGGCGAGGTCGGCGACGGCCGAGGCCACGAAATCCATCACGACCACGAGGCCCGCCCGGTCCAGCGCGCGCGCCACGAGGGCCGCGTCGCCGAAGGTCTCGGGGGCGCCGCCGCGCAGGAAGAGGAGCACGCCGATCCGCCCCTCGGCCGCGGCGGTGAGGATCTCCTTCACCGAGCGCCCGCGCTTCCCCGCCGTGCCGCCGAGCAGGCGCGCGCCGCGCGTGTTGGGGTTTTTGTCCCCTTCGATCGTGAATTTGGGATAGACCACCGGCGGCTGCGGCCGCTCGGGGAAATCGAAGTTGGAGAGGCCGAGTCCGTCCGGGCCGAAGATCCGCCCGGCCAGGAACAGCTCCTCGTTCGAGAGCTCGGCCGACGAGACGACGCCGACCGAATCGGCGCCCTGGCGCGCGATCGCGTCCTTGATGGCGCCCGCGACCTGCGCGATCGCGTCGGCCCAGGCGACCGGCCGCGCCGCGGCGCCCTTGGTCCGCGAGCGGTAGAGCGGCGTGGCGATCCGCACGACGTCGTGGACGCTGTGGAACTGCCCGCGGCCGCGGTCGCAGATCCACCACTGGTTCACGTCCATGTTCTCGCGCGCCGTGACGCGGAGGATCTTGTTCCGGCGCGGATGGAAGCCGGCGACGGTGTTGCACCCCTTGGAGCAGAGGGTGCAGATCGTCTTGACGTTGTGC
>DASSLZ010000057.1:0-9487 GCA_035689165.1 Candidatus Eiseniibacteriota bacterium
CTACCGCTTCGAGGCGGTGCACCGCCACGCCGGCGAGGGCGAGGAGGCGGACGCCTCGGGCGAGGTGCTCGCACCGATGACCGGCCGCGTGGCCGCGGTCGAAGCGCGGCCCGGCGCGACCGTGCGGGAGGGGGATCTCCTGCTCACGATCGAGGCGATGAAGATGGAGTTCAAGGTGGCGGCGCCCGCGTCGGGCATCGTCCGCGAGGTGGCGTGCGCTCCCGGCGACCGGGTTGAGCTGGGCCAGGTGCTCGCGCGGATCGCTCCCGAAGCGCCGGCCGGTGCCGCCGCCGCGCCGCCGGGCAAGGAGAAGCCGTGAACGTACGGATCGTCGAGGTGGGCCCGCGCGACGGACTGCAGAACGAGAGCCGCCCCATCCCGACCGAGTCGAAGATCGCCTTCATCGACGCGCTCTCGGAGGCGGGATACGACGAGATCGAGGCCACGGCGTTCGTCGCTCCCGACCGGGTCCCCCAGCTCAAGGACGCGGAGGAGGTGCTCCGGGGCATCCGGCGCCGCGAAGGGGTCCTCTATGCGGCGCTCGTGCCCAATGAGCGCGGGCTGGACCGCGCGCTCGCGGCCCGTGTGGGGAAGATCGCGGTGTTCACCGCCGCTTCGGAGACGTTCAACCGGAAGAACATCAACGCCACCATCTCCGAGTCGATCGAGCGCTTCCGGCCGGTCGTCGCGCGCGCCAAGGACGCGAAGCTGCCGGTTCGGGGCTACGTCTCCACGGCGTTCTGGTGTCCCTACGAAGGAAAGATCGAGCCCCAGGCCGTGGTCTTGGTCGTGAAACAGCTCATCGACCTTGGGGTGGAGGAGATCTCGATCGGCGACACGATCGGCAAGGCCGTGCCCGCCGAGGTGCACGCCCTCCTCGACCGGCTCCTCGACGCCGCGCCCCAGGACGCGGTCGCGATGCACTTCCACGACACCTACGGCACCGCCGTGGCGAACGCGCTCGCGGCCTACGAGCGCGGCATCACCATTTTCGACGCCTCGGCCGGAGGCGTGGGCGGTTGTCCCTTTGCCCCCGGCGCTTCGGGGAACGTGGCGACCGAGGATCTCCTGTGGGCGCTCACGCGCTCCGGCGCTTCGGTTTCGCTCGACCCCGCGAAGCTGCGGCGCGCTTCGGACGTGCTGGCTTCCGCCCTCGGGCGGCCGCTCCGTTCGCGCGTCCGCGAGGCGACGCAAGGGTCTTCTCCCGGACGGTGATCTTGAGCTCGTGCTTGCCGATCTCCTTGAGGAACGCCTCGGCCGGGATCGCCCGCTCCATCGCGGCCACGCCCCGGAAGGGAACCTCGCCGCGCGCCATCATCAGCGCGGCCGCCGTCGTCGGATAAGCCGTCGTCCGCATCATCGCGCTCACGCCGCGCTTCATGTCCATCGCATCCAGCATCTCGAAGGAGATCTCGCGCCGCTTGCCGTCCTTCACGCCGTTCACCGTCACGCGCATCACGACCACGTCCGGCTCGTTCGGGAACGTGAGGAGCGGCTCCACGACGGCCGCGAAGAGCGACCGCGGCGAGACCGGGACCCCTTCCACGGGGACCGGCGTCGTCTCGAGGAGCCCGAGGTCGCGGAGCAGCCGGATCCGCGCCGCGTGGCCGGGGTAGCGCACCGTCTTGTAGTCCAGCGTCTTCACCTTTCCCTCGAACGTCCAGGGCATGGTGGAGGTGCCGCCCAGCGTCACGAAGGCCTCGCACGTGCCGACCGGCTTCGGAAACGTGAGCGTCTCCTCCTCGGTCAGCGTCTCGACCTCGACCCGCTTGCCGCCGCGGAGCGCGGTGGCGTAGCCCAGGTATTCGTTCAGGAGCCCGTACATCGAGAAAACCATCATGTAGTCGAGCGGAGGGCGGGGGCGAAGCGGCAGGCCGCCGACCCGGATGTGGACCTCGTCGGCGCGGTCCAGCCGCCCGATGCCGGCCGTGGCCAGCACGTTCGCCATGCCGGGGGCCAGGCCGCAGTCGGGGACGATCGTGACGTCCGCGTCGCGCGCCCGCTCGTCCAGCGCTTCCTGCTCCCGCACCAGGTCGGTGTTCCCGCCCAGGTCGCAGAAGGAGACCCCCGCCTCGATCGCCGCGCGCGTGAGCGTGAGGTTCAGGAAGTAGGGGACGGCCGAGATCACCACGTCGTAGCCGCGCAGCTTGTCGGACAGCCGCGGCTCGTTCGCCACGTCGAGCACCTCGGCCCGCACGGCCGCGCGGGAGCCCGAGAGCCGCTCCGCCGCCTTGCGCGCGCGGTTTCCGTCCACGTCCGCGATCACGACTTCCTCCACGTCCGGCGCCCGCGCCAAGTCCAGCGCCGCGGCGAATCCCTGATATCCCGCTCCGAGCACGAGGAATCTCATACGCTTCGGTTCTCCTTCCTCAATGAGCCGACGCCGCCCGACGCCGGAAGCTCCACTGGAGCGCCGGCGGCGTGACGAGCGTCGTGACGATGACCATGATGACGACCGCCGCGTAGAGCGGCGGCGTGATGATGCGCTCTCCGGCCAGCACCAGGCCGGTTCCGATATTCGCGAAGATGAGCCCGACCTCGCCGCGCGGAACCATCCCGAATCCAATCGCGAGCCGGTTCAACCCCCGCCGCGGCACGCCCAGCATGCACGCCTGCTTGCCGATCCAGGCCGCCACCGTGAGCGCGGCCGCGATGCCGAGGATGGCGGGGTTGGCGAAGGAGCGCAGGTCCACGAGCATCCCGGTCCGGACGAAGAAGACCGGCACCAGGATGGTGGAGATCGGGTGGATCAGGGAGCGGAGAGTCTGGCCGCGCCGGGTCTCCTCGAACGCGGCGAAGAACGCGGGCTCGAGAATGAGTCCCGCCGCGAAGGCGCCCACGATCGGCGCGAGCCCGACGGCGGCCGCCAGGTAGGAGAGGACGAAACAGACCACGAGTCCCCCCGTGAGCAGCGTTCCCGGCAGGCGCGAGCGCGCGAAGAAGCGGAGCGCGTGCCGGGCGATGAGCGACCCGAGCACGATGGCCAGCACGAGGAAGAGGAGCGCCTTGGCCGCGATCCAGCCCACGCCGATCACGGAGATCGATCCCGCTCCCGAGGCCGCCGCGGCGATGATCCCGGTCACCACGGCCAGGATCACCAGCCCCAGCACGTCGTCGATCACGGCCGCTCCCAGGATGATCTTCGCCTCCTCGCTCTTCGTCTGGTGCAGGTCCCGCAGCACCCGCGCCGTGATGCCGACGCTGGTTGCGGTCAGCACCGCGCCCAGGAAGACGTGGGCGTAGGTCGAAGCGCCGGGGAGGAGCCACGCGCCCGCGCCCCAGCCCAGGAAGAAGGGCGTGACCACGCCGAGCAGCGCGACCAGGAGCGCGGAACGCCCCACCTTCATCATGTCGCCGATCGTGGATTCCAGCCCCACGTCGAAGAGGAGCACGATCACCCCCAGCTCGGCGAGGGCCTCGAGCGACGTGTTCGCCTTGAACGGCTCGAGCGCGTGAACGCCCGCGAGTCCCAGGTTTCCCAGCACGATGCCGGCGACCAGCTCTCCCAGAACGGACGGCTGCCGGATGCGCTCGGCCAGCCACCCTCCCGCCGTCGCGGCGGCCAGGATGACCGCCACCGCGAGAAGGAGCGGGGCGAACGACTCATGGGGCATACCGGCAGAATACCGGCTCACCGGGCGATTTGGTAGGATCGGGGCAACCATTTCCACCACGACCCGGAGGATCTCATGATAGCTCGGAAGTCCTTGTCGTTCGTGCGGTTGGCGCCCTTGGCCGCGATGCTCCTGATCGGCGGCCCGCTCGCGGCCTCACCGGCCCTGGCCTTCGGCACCGCTCCCTCGTCCAAGCCGCCCAAGGTCTCGACGCCCGCTTCTCCAGAAGATTCGGCGGCCATGGCGGCGAAGACGCGGGCCACCGCCGAGGCCCTCTACAAGAAGGCCTGGGAGGACTCGGAAGCGGGCAAGGCGGATCTCAAGAAGAACAAGCCCAAGGACGCGAACAAGAAGTTCGCGAAGGCGCTGAAGCGTTACGACGAGGCGACCAAGCTCGATCCCACCTACTTCGAGGCCTGGAACATGGTCGGCTTCTGCTCGCGGAAGACGGGCGACCTGAAGCGCTCCTTCGCCGCCTACGACAAGGCGCTCCAGCTCAAGCCCGACTACGACGAGGCGCACGAGTACCTGGGCGAGGCGTATCTCATGTCGGGCGACATCGCGAAAGCGAAGGAGCAGCTGGCCTGGCTGAAGGAGAAGCAGAGCCCCGAGGCCGGCGAGCTGGAAGAGGCGATCGAAGCGGCGGGGAAGGGGCAGCCCGCGGATCAAGCGGGAAAGGGTTGGTGACGACGAAGGTCGATCACGGTTCTGAGAGCGGCTCCCCGCGCGCGGCGCGAGGGGGCCGTTCTCGTTTGGGAACGGTCAGCGGATCTTCTGCTTCGCGATCTTGCGCGAGACCTTGGGCCGGCGAAGGCTCATTGAGTCCATGGTGTCGCGAAGCAGCCGTCCGACCATGGCGTCCCGCGCCCACTTCACGTTCGCCGGCACCACGTACCAGGGAGCGACGTCGGTCGAGCAGCGGTTGATCGCGTCTTCGTACGCCGCCATGTAGCCCCCCCAGAGCTTCCGCTCTGCGAGGTCGGCTTCGGAGAACTTCCAGTTCTTCTCCGGGTTGTCCAGGCGCTGCTGCAGCCGGCGCTTCTGCTCCCCCTTGGAGATGTGGAGGAAGATCTTCACGATCCGCACGCCGTTCTCGCTCAGGATCCGCTCGAACTGGTTGATCTGCTCGTAGCGCGCCTTCCACACGGCCGGGGGAACCAGCTCGTGGACCCGGACGACCAGCACGTCCTCGTAGTGGGAGCGGTTGAAGACGCCGATCACGCCGTGCGGCGGGACCGCCTTGTGGATGCGCCAGAGGAAATCGTGCGCCAGCTCTTCGGCGCTCGGCACCTTGAACGAGGTGACGACGCAGGCGACGGGGTTGAGGCCGCTCAGCACATGGCGGATCGTGCCGTCCTTCCCGCCGGTGTCCATCGCCTGGAGCACGACGAGCAGGGCATGCCGCCCGTCGGCGTAGAGCAGACGCTGCCGCTCGCGCAGGCGATCGAGGTCCTTGTCGAGGGAGACGCGCGCGGCGTCCTTGCCCTCGAAGCCGCCGGTGGAATCGGGGTCGATCGCCGAGAGCCGGACGGGACGTCCGGGACGGACGCGGATCGCTCCGCGGGAGCGGGAGCCGTTCATCCACCTAGGGTAGCACGGGGATGAAGGAAAACGGGGCCGGCGATGGCGCCGGCCCCGCTCCGCGGATCCGCCAGGGATCCGATGGTGGTTGTTGTTGGGTTACTTGAGCAGCGACAGACGGCGCACCTGGCTCTGGCCGTCGGCCTGCAGCCGCATGAAGTACACGCCGCTGGAGAGTTTCGCGGCGTCGAAGTCGAAGCTGTGATTGCCCGCCGCGAGCACCTTGTCCACCACCGTCGAGACCAGCCGGCCCCGGATGTCGAACACCCGCACCGTGGCCCGTCCTTCACGCGCCAGACCGAACTCGATCTTGGTGCGTGGATTGAAGGGGTTGGGCCGCGCCGCGAAGCGGACGAGGCCGCCATTCAGGTCGCGGGCGTTCTGGATCGAGCCGGCCGCGTTCGCGAGGCGCGCCGAGCCGATGAGCGGCCGGTACGTCGACATCATGAAGTCCGCGCGGGAGTCCTGGCCCGCCGTGAAGTTGTTGTAACAGGCGTCGGTCGAGTAATCCATGTAGTTGTGGATCGGATCGAGGCCCGCGTCGGGGCAGGTGTCCTTGCCGCTCGGGCAGCCCGAGGTGGCGCTGGCTTCACCCGGCGTGTCACAGACGAGATCGCCGGCGCCCGAGCAGTTGCCGCCGTCGCAGCCGCCCTGGAACGTGTGATAGAGGCCGACCCAGTGCCCGACCTCATGCGAGGCGGTGCCGCCCAGGTTGTAGGGGGACAGGGTGCCGCCCGGCAGCGAGGCGTAATGGATCACGACCCCGTCCTGGTTCCCGTTCGCGGAGAGATCCCACGGGAAGGTGGACCAGCCGAGCAGGTTCTGGCCCGGAGAGGCGGTGTACAGGTTGAGCGCGCTCGTCCAGTTCCTCGCGAGGGCCGCCTTGGCCTGCGCCTCGTTGCGGGATCCCGGCGTCATCGTGAACCACTTGCGGTTGCTCGTGCGATCCGTGCCCGCGAGGACGAACGTGTAGCCCGTGTTCACCGCGCCCGAGACCGGGTTGCCGTTGTAATCCAAGCCGGCGTAGTTGCGGTTGAGCACCTGGATCTGGGCCGCGATCTGCGCGTCGGTGACGTTGCCGGTGGAGCCGTTCGTGATGACGTGGACGTAGACCGGAATCACCCCGCCCGCCGTCACGCGACCCTGCTGGATATAGAGATCGACGTCCGACTTCTTCGGCGCCTTCATGTTCGCGCCCTTGGCGTCGGTGGCGCAGCGATAGACCACGTCGCCGTTGTCGGCGCTGCGCGGGCCGTGCGCTTCGGTGGCGCGGAAGTCGGTGACCGGAAGCTCGGCGTTGGCGAGACGCGCGGAGCCGATGAGCGGCCGGTAGTTGGCCATCATGGCGTCGGCGCGCGTGTCCTGGCCGGGCGTGAACTGGTTGTAGCAGGCGTCGGTCGAGTAATCCATGTAGTTGTGGATCGGATCGAGCCCCGCCTCGGGGCAGGTGTCCTTGCCGCTCGGGCATCCTGACGTCGCGGTCGCTTCGCCCGGGGTGTCGCAGACCTGATCGCCGCCGCCCGTGCAGTTCCCGCCGTCACAGCCGCCCTGGAAGGTATGGTAGAGGCCGACCCAGTGGCCGACCTCGTGGGTCGCGGTCCCGCCCAGGTTGTAGGGCGCGAGCGATCCGCCCGGCAGCGACGCGTAGTGGATGACGACGCCGTCCATGGTGGGATTGGAGGCGAGATTCCACGGGAACGTGGACCAGCCGAGCAGGTTCTGGCCGGGGGACGCGGTGTAGAGGTTGAGCGATCCCGTGGGGTTCACGACCAGCGCCGCCTTGGCCTGGGCCTCGCTGCGCGAGCCGGGCGTCATGGTGAACCACTTCCGGTTGCTCGTGCGCGTGGTGCTCGCCAGCACGAACGTGTAGCCGGTGTTCTTGGCTCCGGAGACCGGGTTGCCGTTGTAGTCCAGCCCCGCGTAGTTCCGGTTCAGCACCTGGATCTGCGCCGCGATCTGCGCGTCGGTGACGTTGCCGGTCGAGCCGTTCGTGATGACATGGAAGTTCACCGGGATCACGCCGCCCGCCGCGACGCGGTTCTCCTGGATCCAGCGGTCGATCTGCGCCTGGTCGGGCGCCTTGTTGCCGCGATCGGCGGTGCCGCAGCGGTACACGATCTCGCCGTTGTCGGCCATGCGGCCGTTTTCGGCGGTGGCCCACCGGCCCTGGCCCACGTCCGGTTCCCCTGCCGCAAGTGCGAGGGGAGCCGTCAGGAGAAGGGCGAGACCGGCGAGTGCGAAGAGGGACAGAAGACGCTTCATGCTGAGACCTCCTGGATGCTTCGTTCGGGTTGGGACGTCACCGGCACGAACGAGTTCGACCACGCGTGAAGTCGGAGGCGAGCGGCCGCGTGGGACGGGGGAACAGCCAGGGGAGGCGCACGGGTGGGCGATGTCCCGGCCGCGGGTGGGGATGGCCGGAATCGTGGCAAAACGGAGAGCCCTCGTTCGGTCGTGAGCCAACGAGTCTCGTGCTCCTGTGTTTGCCTGGGTGGATGGAAGGAGGATGAGCTCGGCTTATCGCCCCCCGAACCGCCGGGCTCCCTTCCAGAGCGCTACCGTACCCAAATCACGTCCGTTGCGCAAGCACGCGGTGACGCCGGAACGTCGATTTCGGGTGTTTTCACCCGCTCCGGAACTGCCGCGCAACCGTGCTATCCTCCGGCGATGATCGGCACCCTGCTCGGCCGCTACCGCATCCTCGAGCCGCTCGGCGAGGGCGGGATGGGACGCGTGTTCCTCGCCGAGGATCCCGCGCTCGGGCGGAAGGTCGCCGTGAAAGTGCTGCCGCCGGAGTTTTCGCAAGACAAGGACCGGCGCGAGCGCCTTCTGCACGAAGCGCGCGCGGCGTCCGCGCTCAATCACCCGAACATCCTCACCGTCCATGATCTCGGCGAAGCGGACGGCGCCTTGTATGTCGCGATGGAGCGGATTGAAGGATGCACGCTCCGCCAGTGGGCCCAAGGCCGGGCCCGGACACCTTCCGAGGTGCTCCGTCTTCTGCGCCAGGCCCTCGCGGCGCTCGGCGTCGCGCATCAGGCGGGGCTGGTGCACCGCGACCTAAAGCCCGAGAACATCATGGTTCGGACCGATGGTCTCCTGAAGATCCTGGATTTCGGATTGGCCCGGAGCGTCACGCCCGGCGTCGCGGCGCGCACCGCCACCTTGCCGGGGACGATTCTCGGAACGGCGCCGTACATGTCGCCCGAGCAAGTCCTCGGCCAGCCCGCCGGTCCCGCGAGCGACCTGTTCTCGCTCGGCTCGATCCTCTACGAGCTGCTGACGGGCCAGCATCCGTTCGCGGCGAACAGCGCGGTCGAGACGATGCATCGCATCCTGCACGAATCGCCGGAGGCGCCTTCGCGCGTGAATCGCGCGCTCACCGCCGATTTCGACTTCGTGCTCGCCAAGGCGCTGTCCAAGGACCCGACGCGGCGGCATGCGTCCGCGCACGATCTGGATATCGATCTCGAGACGCTGGAATGCGGCTGCGGCACGGCCGCAACGGTGGACGACGCCGGCGCCGGTCCGCGCACCCTGGCCGTGCTTCCGTTCAAGAACATCGGGGGCGATCCGGAGCTGAGCTATCTGGGCGTCGGGCTCGCGGACGCGGTGATCACGCGGCTCTCCTCCTCGCCCGACCTGATCGTGCGCGCGACCAGCAGCATCGCGCCCTACCACAATCAGCCGGTCGATCCGCGCCGCGTGGGCGTCGAGCTGGATGCGAGCACGGTGCTCGACGCCTCCTTCCAGCGCTTCGGCGAGCGATTCCGCGCGACCGCCCGGCTGGTGGAGACGGCAAGCGGCCGCTCGCTCTGGGCGGGGAAGGTCGACCTCAAGTTCGACGACATCTTCGAGGTGCAGGACCAGGTGGCCCACGGGATCGCCGAAGCCATGACGGCGCGGCTGCAGCGGGGAGCCGCCACGGTAGGGCCCGCGCACGCGCCGTCGCCCCAGGCCTACGCGCTCCTCTTGAAGGCGCAGGAGGCGTGGCGGGATTCGAGCGAGGACGGATTTCGTAAGGGCATCGCGCTGGCGGAGGAGGCCGTGCGGATCGATCCGGCCTTCGCGGACGCCTGGGCCTTCCTGGGCAGCTACTACCACGGCCTCACGGATAGCGGGTACGATCCCGATCCGACTTGGTTCGCCAAAGCGGATCACGCGCTGGGTCAAGCCCTGTCCCTCGATCCCGAAAACCAGCAGGCGCTTTTCGCCAAGGCAGCTCTTCGGCTCACCCGCGGCGCCAAGCGGGACGCCTACGCCAGCCTCATCGCGGTCGGGCGAAAGGCGCC
>DASSLZ010000058.1:0-4702 GCA_035689165.1 Candidatus Eiseniibacteriota bacterium
AACGCCCGCGCGGTGCTCTGCGCTTCGACCGGAAACACCTCCGCCTCGGCGGCGGCCTACGCGGCGCGGCGCGGGCTGCGCTGCGTCGTCGTGATCCCGTCCGGGCAGATCGCGCTCGGGAAGCTGGCGCAGGCCATGATGTACGGCGCGCGGGTCGTGGCGATCGCGGGGAACTTCGACCGCGCGCTCGAGCTGGTGCGCGCGATGACGGACGACGGCGTCGCCGTGGTGAACTCGATCAATCCCGACCGAATCGAGGGGCAGAAGACGATCGCCTGGGAGATCGCCGACGCCCTGGGCGGCCGCGTCCCCGACGCGCACGCGCTCCCCGTCGGCAACGCGGGCAACATCACCGCCACCTGGAAGGGCTGGACCGAGCGCGCCGCGGCGCTCGGCGGACCCCGTCCGCGCATGCTCGGCTTCCAGGCGGAGGGCGCGGCGCCGATCGTGCGCGGCGAGCGCGTGCTCGAGCCGAAGACCCTGGCCACGGCGATCAAGATCGGCAACCCGGCCTCCTGGGAGGGAGCCCTTCGCGCGCGGGACGAATCGGGAGGATGGATCGAGATGGTCTCGGACGACGAGATCGTGGCCGCCTACAAGACCCTGGCCGAGACCGAGGGGCTCTTCGTCGAACCCGCGTCGGCCGCGGGGATCGCGGGACTCCTGAAGCTGGGCGCCGCAGCCCGTCTGGACGGCGTGCGGCTCGCGGTGGCCACCGTGACCGGCCATGGCCTCAAGGATCCCGAGCGCGCCGTCGCGGTCTCTCCCGCCGTCACGACCATCGGCGACGACGAGGGGGCGCTCCGGAGGCTCATCCTCGAGTGATCCACTGGTCGGCGACGGCGCCCGCCTCCACGTCCAACCTGGGTCCCGGCTTCGACTGCCTGGGACTGGCGCTCCGGCTGCCGCTGACCGTGACCGCCACGCGCATCCCCGAGGGCTTCCGGATCGAGCGCAAGGGCGAGGGAAGCGACCTGGCGCTGGATCCGAACCGGGACGCCCTCCTCCTCGCCTACCGCCGCCTCTTCCGCGAGGCGAAGCGGCCGGTGCCGACGGTGGCGCTCTCGATCCGCTCGGCCATCCCGGTCGCGCGCGGACTGGGCTCGAGCGCCGCCGCGATCACGGCGGGGCTCACGCTGGCGAACCACTGGCTCAGGGGCCGATTCACGCGCGAGGAGCTGCTCCTGCTGGCGGTGGAGCTGGAGGGCCATCCCGACAACGTCTCGGCCTCGCTCCTCGGAGGGCTCACGCTCTCGATGCCGCGCGCCGACGGGACCACGACTTCGTTTTCGCTGCCGGCGCCGCGCGGCCTGGCGATGACGCTCGTCGTCCCCGAGGTGCGCGTGAGTACGGAGAAGGCGCGCGCGCTCCTCCCGAAGACGGTGCCGCTCGCCGCCGCGGCCGCCAATACCGCGCGCGCCCTGGGCCTTCTCTACGCCTTCGATCGAAAGCGGCCGGATCTGTTGGCCGACGCGCTCCTCGACGTGTACCATGTGCCGCACCGCGCGCGTCTCATCCCCGCCTATGCTCGCGTGGCCGAGGCGGGACGGCGCGCGGGCGCCTACGGCGTGACCATCAGCGGCAGCGGTCCCACGCTCCTCGCCCTGCACCGGCCGGGAGCGGGAGGACGCATTGGAGCCGCGATGGTGCGCGCCTTCGCACGCGCCCGCGTCCGCGCGCGCGCGATCCCAGGACGGATCGAGCCGCGCGGGGCCAGCGCGCGCACCCTACGGTAAGGAGACCAGCGCCCCGAGTGTCGTTACTCGTCCAGAAGTACGGCGGCACCTCCGTCGGCACGCCCGAGCGGATCGCGGCCGTCGCCGATCGGATCGTCGCGTCGCGCCGCCAGGGCGCGGATCTCGTCGTGGTCGTATCGGCCATGGGCGATTCCACCGACGATCTCATCCAGCTCGCCCACAAGGTCACCACGCGCGCCCATCCCCGCGAGATGGACATGCTGCTCACGGCGGGGGAGCGGATCTCGATGGCCCTCGTCGCCATGGCTGTAATCGACCGCGGCGCCGAGGCGGTCTCATTTACCGGTAGCCAGAGCGGCATCGTGACCGATACATCCCATACGCGCGCCAAGATCCTGGAAGTCCGGGCGGACCGGATCCGGGAGGAGCTGAAAAAGGGGCGCGTCGTGATCGTGGCGGGGTTCCAGGGGGTGAGCCGGGACCGCGAAGTCACGACCCTCGGGCGCGGGGGGTCGGATACCACCGCGGTCGCGCTCGCGGCGGCCCTGCAGGCGACGTCGTGCGAGATCTACACCGACGTCGACGGGGTCTACACCGCCGACCCGCGGATCGTACCCGGGGCGCGAAAGCTCGCGGCGCTCTCCTACGACGAGATGCTGGAGCTGGCCTCGCTGGGCGCCCGGGTGCTGCACAACCGTTCGGTCGAGATCGCGCGCCGCTTCGGCGTGCCGATCCACGTCCGCTCCAGCTTCAACGCCAACGAAGGCACGCGCATCGCGAAGGGAGCCTCCATGGAGCAAGTCGTCATACGCGGCATCGCCCACGACGCCGACGTGGCCAAGATCGCGCTGCTCGGCGTGCCCGACCGGCCCGGGGTCGCCTCGGAGATCTTCCGGGAGATCGGCGGGCACGGCGTGAACGTGCGGATGATCGTGCAGGCCACCGGCGCCGAGGGGCGGAACGACGTGACGTTCGCCGTCGGCGCGCACGACGCCCAGACGGTGCTGCCGCTGATCGAGCAGATGCGGAAGCAGCTGGGCGCGCGCGCCTTCCTCTACGATCCCGACGTGGCGATCCTCTCGGTCGTGGGCGAGGGGCTGGCCACGTCGCCGGGGACCGCGGGGCAGGTCTTCGCGGCGCTGGCGCAGGCCGGGGTCAACATCGACCTGATCAGCACCTCCTCGATTACCATTACCTGCATGGTGCGCGAGAAGGACGTGGAGCGCGCGGTGCGCTCCCTCCACGAGGCGCTGGCCCTGGAGCAGGAGACCTAGTGGACGGAGGCCCTCCTCGATGCGGCTTCTCGAATCGCCGTCCCGGCTCCGACGCGGCGCGGCACCGCCGACGGAGCGCGCGAGCGCGGTCTTCGTGGGGGTGTCGTCCCTCCTCCACGCCGCACTCCTCCTCCTGTTCGTGACCTGGGCCAAGCCGCCGATCGACGTGGCGATCCCGGGCGGCAACAGCCGGCCCTCAGGTCCGCGGTCGCAGCTGGTGAAGCTCTCGCCGCTGCGCACGTATCCCGCGGCCGAGGCGACGCCGCCCGAGCCCGAGAAGTCGCGGCCCCGGCCGGCGCTGGTGAAGCGCTACACGCCGGGCGCGCCGATCGTGCCGCGCCCGGAGCGCGGCCCGCAGAAGAAGAGCGCCAACGACGAGGCAAAGTCGGGAGCGCGCGAGGTGGCCACGACGGCCGCCTCGGACCGCGCGCAGCGGTGGTGGTCGCCCGACTCGTCGGCCAGCGTCGGCGTGCGCGTGGACGGCGATTTCCGCTGGGCGTACTACCTGGCCTCCATCCGGAACAAGATCGGCCAGCATTGGGTACCTCCTGCTGGGCTCGGTGGACGGGCGGTGCGCGCCACGGTCTATTTCCGGATCGGCAAGGACGGATCGGTTTCCCTGGCGCGGCTGGAGGATGGGTCCGGCGTGACCTTCTTCGATCAGACCGCGATGCGAGCGCTCCAATCGGCGACCCCGCTCCCCCCGCTGCCCGCGGGGTACGGCGGAGAATGGCTGGGGGTTCACTTTGGCTTCGAATTCCAGCAGTAGATCCGGCGCGCGCCCGGTGCGGGGTGCCACGTCCCTTCGCGTCCTGACCGCGGTCCTCGTGCTCGCGTCGGTGCTCGTGCCGATGCGCGCGCGCACGCAGACCGACGTGCGGACCGGCATCAAGGCCTCGGGCACGGTCAAGGCACCCCTGCTGCTCGCCTCCTTCCGCGGCGGCGACGCGGCGAAGGACGCCCACGACGTCGCGCGGCACGATTTCGACCTCTCCGGCGTCTTCGCGGTCGCCGACGTGGAGGCGCTTTCGAAGAAGCTCGAGCCCGACCCTGGGGCCCAGGGCGCGGTGCGCGTCGAGGGGACGGTCGCGGAGAGTGGCGACGGGCTCCAGTTCACCGGCGAAGTGTTCGACCTGGCCACCGCCGAATCGATGTTCAAGCGGAGCTATCCGTTCCATCGCGCCGATACGCGCGAGACGATGCACCGCTTCGCGGACGACGTGCTCGAGGCGCTGACCGGCGAACGGGGCATCTGCGAGACCAAGGTGGCCTTCATCCGCTCGACCGGGCGCGTGAAGGAGGTCTGGGTCATGGACTACGACGGGTTGAACCCCTACCAGCTCACGCACGACCGCAGCATCGCGCTGTCACCGGCCTGGGCCCCCTGGGGCACGGAGCTCGCGTTCACGACCTTCAAGCGCGGCAACCCCGACCTCTACCTCTTCGATCTCCGGCGCGGAGCCTCCTATCCCTTCTCGACCCGCCCCGGGCCCAACATCGCTCCCTGCTACTCGCCCGACGGCAAGTGGATCGCCTGCTCGCTCTATCGTGACGGCAACGCCGAGATCTACCTGATCAGCCGCGACGCGCAGACGGCGAAGCGGCTCACACGAAATCCGCGCATCGACTCCGGGCCCTGCTTCAGCCCCAGCGGCGACCAGATCGCTTTCTCCTCGGACCGGTCGGGCTCCCCCCAGATCTACGTGATGGACGGCGAGGGGGTGAACCAGC
>DASSLZ010000059.1:0-2859 GCA_035689165.1 Candidatus Eiseniibacteriota bacterium
CTGGTGCTGCACCAGCTCCGCGCCGTGCTGGGGGACGGCGCCTGGCGCCGCTCGCTCAAGCGCTACGTCCGCCGCCACGCGTTCGGCCCCGTGGAGACCGCGGACCTGCGCCGCGCGTGCGAGGACGAGACGGGGCGGAACCTGGGCTGGTTCTTCGACCAGTGGGTGCACGCGGGAGGTCATCCGGAATTCAAGGTGGAGCGCCAGTGGGACGACGCGTCCCGCTGCCTCACGCTCACGTTCCAGCAGGTTCAGCCCGAGGACCGGATCACGCCGGTCTTCCGGGTCCCGATGCAGGTGGAGATCGCGATGTCCGGCGAGACGCGCCGGATTCCGGTCGAGATCCGCGATCGCCGGCAGACGGTGCAGATCCCGCTTCCCGCGCGCCCGCGCTACGTGGCGCTGGATCCCGAGCATCACGTCATGAAGCTCCTCGACTTCCCGCGCTCGGACGAGGAGCTTCTCTACGGGCTCAAGCGCTCCGCGTTCCCGCTGGAGCGGGTGCGGTGCGCGCGCGAGCTGGCCGCCCGCTCCGACGAGCGCGTCGTGGCCGGGCTCTTTGCGGCGCTGAAGCGCGACCCCTTCTGGGGCGTGCGCGCGGCGGCCGCCGTGTCCCTGGGTGAGATCGGCGCCCGGATCCCGGGCATCGCCGAACGCCTCGGTCCCCTCGCCTTGAAAGAACAGACGCGCGTCCGGCGCGGCGCGATCTGGGCGCTGGGCTGGATCGGCGACGCCGCCGCGGTGAAGCTGCTCCAGCGCTGCGTCGCCCGGGACGGGAGCACGTTCAACGTGGGATGGGCGCTGATGGGCATCGCCCGCGCCAGGCGCCCCGACGCCTTCGAACGGATCGTGGCCGAGCTGTCCCGGCCCAGCCACCGCGACATGCTGCAGATCCTGGCCTTCGACGCGCTCGCCCTCCTCAAGGACCCCCGGGCGCTGGACGTCTACCTGGAGCACACCGCGCTTCGCTACCGGAACGAGGGGCGCGCCGGCGCCACCAAGGCGATCGGCAAGCTCGGGATCCGCACCGACGCCGCCGAGGCGCGCTTAGTCGAGCTGCTCGGCGACCGCTGGTTCCGCGTCCGGAACGCCGCCGCGTGGTCCCTCTGGAAGATCAAGTCCCCGCGCGCGGAGGCCGCGATCGCCGCCGCGCTGGAGCGCGAAGCGCTCGACATGTGCCGCGGGGCCATGCGCGACGCCCTCGACGGAGTGCGCAAGGGGCGGTAGGCTCTTCGGGTTCCGTCGCGCATCCCTTCCTTCCGAGAACCCGAACGCATGCCGCTACAGACCGGAACCAGGCTGGGTCCCTACGAGATCGTCGCGCCCTTGGGCGCCGGCGGCATGGGGGAGGTCTATCGCGCGCGCGATCCCCGTCTCGGGCGCGAAGTGGCGGTCAAGGTGCTCCCCCCCGCGTTCGCGCGGGACCGGGAGCGGCTGCAGCGTTTCGAGCACGAGGCCCGGGCCGCCGGCGCGCTGAATCACCCAGGCATTACCGCCATCTTCGACCTCGGGACCCAGGATGGAATCCCGTTCCTGGTCAGCGAGCTGCTCGAGGGGGAGAGCCTCCGGACCGTCCTCGCCAACGGCCCGCTTCCGCCGGCGCGCGTCGCCGATCTGGGAATCCAGGCCGCGCAGGCGCTCGCCGCCGCGCACGCGAAGGGAATCGTCCACCGGGATCTGAAGCCCGAGAACCTCCACGTCCTTCCGGATGGCCGTCTCAAGATCCTCGACTTCGGCCTGGCCAAGCTGACCGCGACCGACGCGCCGCCGCGGGACGAGACCGGCCCGCAGCTCCACTCGATCACCATGACCGGGACCATCCTCGGGACGGCTTCCTATATGGCGCCCGAGCAGGTGCGCGATCAGCCGGTCGACCATCGCGCCGATCTCTTCGCCCTCGGGGCAATCCTCTACGAGCTGGCGAGCGGAGAGAAGGCGTTCTCCGGCGAGACCCCGGCGGACCGGATGACGGCGATCCTCACGCGCGATCCGAAGCCGCTGCCGGCGACCCTCGATGCCGCGATTCCCGGCCTCGAAGCGGTGATCCGGCGCTGTCTCGAGAAGCGCGTGGAAGAACGGTTCGGCACCGCGCGGGATCTCGCGTTCACGCTGCGCCTCCTGACCGACGTTCAGGAGCGAGCGGTGCCTTCGGCTCCCAAGGGGAGCGCGGCCGCGCCGGCGCCGCCGCGGGACGTGAAGTTTCGCCAGCTGACCTTTCGGGAGGGGCTCGTCTCGGGAGCGCGCTTCGCTTCCGACGGGCGCACGGTCGTGTATGCCGCTACCTATGCCGGCGAGGAGCCGGACCTCTATCTCGCGCGCGTGGGAAGCCACGAGCATCGTCCGCTGCACATGCCGGGCGCGCGCATTCTCTCGATCTCCCGCGCCGACGAGCTCCTGGTCCGGCTTCGCTCCCGCGACGTCGGCGGCTTCGTCAACCTGGGCGTCATCGCTCGGGTGCCGCTCATGGGGGGCACCCCGCGGGAGGTGGCGGACGAGGTCTTCCAGGCCGTGTTCAGCCCCGACGGGCGCCAGATCGTCGCGATCCGCTTCGTCTCGGGAGCGGCCCGCCTCGAATACCCGCTCGGGACCGTCCTGGCGGAAACGGAGGGATGGTTCAGCAGTCCGGCGGCCCTCTCGGATGGAGAGGTCTTCTACGTCGATCATCCCACGCGCGGGGACAACGCCGGCTACCCGATGGTCGCCGGCCCGCGCGGGCTGCGGCGCCTGAGCGACGAGCGATTCAGCTCGGTGGCCGGGGGCGTGGCGTTTCCGGATCGCAGGCACGTGCTGATGTCGGCGCAGCAGGCGGACGGCAGCGGCGGACTCTTCTTCGTATCGCTCGAGGGCGGGTACCGCCCC
>DASSLZ010000060.1:0-3517 GCA_035689165.1 Candidatus Eiseniibacteriota bacterium
CGTGAAGCTGCAGCTCTTCGGGATCGCGCACGAGCTGTTCCTGGGCGCGGGCTACCAGATGATCGGCATGGACCACTTCGCGCTGCCCAGCGATTCGCTCGCGGTCGCGGCGCGGAACCGCGCCGTGTTCCGGAACTTCATGGGGTACACGACGCACCCCGCGCGCGACTACATCGGCTTCGGCGTCTCCTCGATCGGAGACCTGGGAGGAGCGTTCGCGCAGAACACGAAGAAGCTGAACCGCTACAAGGATGCCCTGGACCAGGGGCTTCCGCCCATCGAGCGCGGCTTCGAGCGCAGCAAGGACGACGAGATCCGCCGCGACGTGATCCAGGAGCTGATGTGCAACTTCCACCTGGACATCCCGCAGATCGAGAAATGCTACGGGATCCGCTTCGCCGAGTACTTTGCGGACGCCCTGCGCGAGCTGGACGAAGGCGGCCCGGTGCAGCACGGCTTCGTGCGGCGGAACGAGCGCGAGATCGAGGTGACCGAGGCGGGGCGGCTGTTCGTGCGGAACGTCTGCATGGCGTTCGACGCCTATCAGAAGAAGAACGAAGCCGAGAAGAAGCCCATTTTCTCTCGTACGGTTTAAGGCGGTCCGGGCGAAGCCCGGGCCGTCCGGGCCACTGACTCTCTTATGGGGATCCATGAAGACAGGAATCCTGTTACTCAACCTGGGCGGCCCCGACACGCTCGACGCGGTGCGCCCTTTCCTGGTCCGGCTGTTCAGCGACCGCGAGATCATCCGGCTTCCGGGGGGACCGGTGGGCCAGTGGTTCATCGGCCGGATGATCGCGATCAAGCGCACGAAGGAAGTGCAGGAGAACTACCACAAGATCGGCGGGGGCTCTCCGATCGTCTGCTGGAGCACCCTTCAGGGCGAAGGAATGGTCGCGCGCCTGCGGGCGCGCGGACATGACGTGGAGTACGCGCTCGCGATGCGCTACTGGAATCCCGATACCGACGCGGCGCTGGACCGCCTGGAATCGCTGGGCTGCGACCGGCTGGTCGCGCTCACGATGTATCCGCACTATTCCGTGGCAACGACGGGCTCGTCGATGGCGGAGCTGCTGCGGGTGATGAAGCGGCGGAAGACCCGGATGCCGCTCACGCGGATCGAGAGCTGGTACGACCATCCCGCCTATCTCGACGCGCTGGCCTCGCGCGTGCGCGCCTGCCTCGACACGTTTCCTCCAGGATCCCGGCCCACGCTGCTGTTCTCCGCGCACGGGCTGCCGAAACATTTCATCGACGACGGCGATCCCTATTGCGATCACATCCGCGTCACACTGGACGGGATTCGCGCTCGGCTGCCGGAGTTGCCCTGGACGCTCGGCTACCAGAGCCGCGTCGGCCCCGTGGAGTGGATCGGGCCTTCGACCGAGGAGGTCGTCGACCGGCTGGGACGCGAAGGGGTGAAGGACGTGCTCGCGGTGCCCGTCTCGTTCGTCTCCGACCACATCGAGACGCTCTACGAGGTCGACATGCTCTACGGCGATCAGGCGAAGAAGGCAGGGATCGTGAACTTCCGCCGCCCCGAAGGGCTGAACGACTTCCCGCCGTTCTTAGACGCGCTCGCGTCCGTGGTCGAGCCGGCCCTCACGCAAGCCGGCGAAGCAGTGCTGGCGGCTGGGTAGATTTTCATTTCCTGACGCTTCGAGCACGCAGCGCGCCGTTCTCAAGATCGTGGCTCGCCTTGTGTCCGCGAACGTCATTCATGCACGACGTCCGTAAAGGCACTTCACCGCCGCTGGCGGCGGTAAAAAGTTTGCCGCAATTCTGCAGTTCCATTCGCGACGCAGGGACACGCTCCAGCCACTAGCATCTCGCGGCGCAGCACCCACGCTCCAGTCGCTAGCCTCCCCCGTTCGGTTTTCCCTCATCGATGCATTGAATTCAATAGGGACATCGAATGGGGAGGGCACGATGAACTCCGCTGCCGTCGGCCGCATCAGGCTGGCCGCCTTGGTCTTGGGAACGATCCTCACGCTCAGCTCTTGCGGCGATCCTGGGGACCTCGGGTCTCTGCTCTCGGGGCCGATGCCAGGGGTGCCGGGGACGGACACGCGGCCGAAGCCCTGGCCGTATGCCGCCTTCACGCGAGGACGGGAGGACACCTTCGATTTCTATGCGGAAGGCCCCGTCGATGCCGACCTCACGCGGCTGCCGCACGCCAACGATGCCGTCTTCACCTGCGTTCCCGGCGAATGGACGAGCGATCTCCACTGCTCGTTGCGCTGGCAGGCGGCGCCGGAGGATTCGGGACGCTACCTGGTGCGGTTCCGCGCTCGAAACGATCTTCTGGGCGGTCTCGATACGACCCTGATCTACACGATCGCGCACGACGGGGATCAAAGGCCTGTGGTGACCTGCCCCGACACGCTGAACTTCGTCGTGGGGGTCCGACGTCAGGTGACGGTCAGCGCGTCCGATCCGGATGGAGATCCGATCTTCGATCTCCAGCCCGACTCGCGCCGGGTCGGTGCGTTCCGTGTCCTGTCCTGGGCATTCCAGTTCTCCGGATCGCGGGCGGGCGGCGCGGGCTGGATCGTGGCCGATGAAGCGGGCTATACCTACTTGCGCGTCACCGCCACCAACGCGACGAATGGGGATGGTGGGATCCTGCTGCGGGCGGCCGCGCCGTGACGATCCCTACGGGCGCGCCCCCGCGCGGCTGCGCCGTGAGGGCCCCTAGGGGCGCGCCCCCGCCGTGGTCTGAGGCAGCGTTCTCCCCCGCAGCGTCACCAGCGAATCCAGCTCGACTCTCGTGAGCATCGCGGGGTTTCCCCGCATCGGCCAGGATTGCACGATGCGGTCGGTGACCAGCCCCTCGTCGTCCAGCGCCTTCAGGAAGCGCTCCGCGCGTCGGCTTGCTCGCGTCTTCCCGTCCACCGTGACCCATCCCTGCTCCGTCTCGAACAGCATCCGCTGTCTGGGAAGCCAGAAGACCACGAACTCGTTCGTATGGTCCGATCGCGGGCCGATGTTCACCGCGACCAGACGGTTGGTGGAGTCCGCCAGCTCGAACCGCTTGGCAAAGGTCTGCATCGAGAGCGGCCGCTTCGCGCGCGCGAGCCGGTCGGGGCGGAGCGTGAAGTCGAGATCGGCCATCTGCCGCACGAAGTGCTCGTTCCCGGGCGTGGTCACGACCGTGGCGCCCTCCGCCACGAACGCGCGAAGGCCTCCCGCGTAGTGCGGGTGGTAGTGGCTGAAGAGGAAGTAGCGGATCGGCTTGTTCGGAAACTGCCGCCTGGCCGCGTCCGCGATCCGCTCGCCGTTCTCGCTCCCGACCGCCGCTTCGAGGACCGCGAGCTTGTCCGCGAACTCCACGACGAGCGTCCTCGTGTCGAGGTCGTCCAGGTCGGCCGACCAGAGTCCCGGCGCCAGGGGCGCGAGCCTCACGTCGGCCCGCGTCGAGTCGGCGGGCTCGGGCGGATCGTAGGCCGCGGGCGGCGACAGCGAGTCGGGCGCGTCGGTGCGAAACGAGACGCGGCGTTCGGCCATCGACCACTGC